>NZ_JBDPMC010000003.1:0-195169 GCF_039871625.1 Micromonospora sp. B11E3
GGGTCCGTGAGGCAAGGAGTACGTCCCATGCGTATCCGTTCCCTGCTCGCCGTGCTCGGCACCGCGTTCGTCGGCGTGCTGGGCGCCGCCAGCGGCGCCGTCGCCGCCCCCGCCGAACCCGTCAGCCCGTACATCATCGGCGGCAGCTACGTCTCGTCCGCGCCCTGGGCCGCCGCCGTCTTCAGCAACGGCTCGTTCACCTGCTCCGGCAGCGTGATCGCCTCGTCGTGGGTGCTCACCGCCCGGCACTGCCTCAACGGCAGCATGTCCGTCCGGGTCGGCAGCGTCTACTACGCCTCGGGCGGCACCACCCGTACCGTCAGCGCCACCTACACCCGCTACGACCTCGCGTTGATGCGGCTCTCCAGCCCGGTGACCACCTCCGTCGTCTCGCTGGCCAGCAGCAACCCGCCGATCGGCTCCACCAACTCGATCTACGGCTGGGGCAGGACCTGCTACAGCGGCTGCTCCGCGTCCAGCCAGCTCAAGACCGCCACCGTCCAGGTGACCAGCAACAGCGCCACCGACGCGTACGGCGGCCAGGCCATCCGGAGCAGCCGGATCACCGGCAACGCCTGGAGCGGCGACTCGGGCGGACCGCAGTTCTACAACGGGCGCCAGGTCGGCGTCGCCTCGACCGCCGACGGCGTGAGCATCCAGAACTACGGCAGCGTCGCGTACAACCGGGCCTGGATCACCTCGGTGGCCGGTGTCTGACGGTCCAGCCCTCCGGACCCCCGTCTGGGTGATGTGGGCGGGTTGACGCCGCGTACGGCGCGGATGGTCGGCGAAGCGCCGGCCGTCCGCGCCGACCCGTTTCTCAGCATCCGTTCAGCTGGCGACGGCTGACGAACCGTCGCCCGCCGGTGCGACAGCATCGGAAACGTGCTGGTCGTGACGACGGATCAACTGCCCGGCTACGAGATCCGCCAGATTCTCGGCGAAGTGGTGTCCTCGATGGCCAGGACCCGCAACCCGTACCGCGAGGGGGTGAAGAACCTTCGCGGCGGCGCGTACGATCCGATGGCGCCGGACAACCTCACCCGCTGGCGTACGGACTCGGTGGCCCGGCTCGGCGAGGAGGCCCGCCGCCTCGGCGCGAACGCCGTGGTGGGGATGCGCTTCGACAGCCGCGACTGCGGCGAGATGTGGATGGAGATCTGCGCCTACGGCACGGCGGTCATCGTGGCGCCCAAGGTGCCCGACGTCATGCCTCCGGACCAGCCACTCATCGCGGCGGACACCGCCCAGGAGCCGGCGTTCACGGAGTCCCCCGGCGGCATCGCGGAACCGGCGAGCGCCCCGAACCTGAGCTCCGCCGCGGAGACCCCCACCCGCAAGCCCTGACGCTCCGGGCCCACCGATCCTGTTGATCATGGAGTTGGCGGCAGTTTTCGAGATCCACATCACCGTCAACTCCATGATCACCGGGGCCGGGGGGCGGGTGGGCGGTCAGAGGATGGGGGGTGGGGAGTACGCCGCCGCGTCCGGGTGGCTCGTGACCACGTCGGCGATGCGCTTCGTCACCGCGTCGACCTGGGCCGCGGCCGCGCCGACGAACGCGGCCCGGTCGGCGACCAGGCCGTCGATCTCGTCCCTGGTGAGGCCGAGCCGGGGGTCGGCGGCGAGGCGGTCGAAGAGGTCGTTCTCGGCGGCGCCCCGCTCGCGCATGTCCAGCGCCACCGCGACCGCGTGCTCCTTGATCGCCTCGTGCGCGACCTCCCGGCCGACGCCCCGACGCACGGCCGCGACCAGGATCTTCGTGGTGGCGAGGAAGGGCAGGAAGCGCTCCAGCTCCCGGTTGATCACCGCCGGGTACGCCCCGAACTCGTCCAGCACCGTGAGGAACGTCTGGAACAGCCCGTCGGCGGCGAAGAACGCGTCCGGCAGGGCCACCCGGCGGACCACCGAGCAGGAGACGTCCCCCTCGTTCCACTGGTCCCCGGCCAACTCGCCGACCATCGACAGGTAGCCCCGGATGATCACCGCGAACCCGTTCACCCGCTCGCTGGACCGGGTGTTCATCTTGTGCGGCATCGCGCTGGAGCCCACCTGGCCTGGCTTGAACCCCTCGGTGACCAGCTCCTGGCCGACCATCAGCCGGATCGTGGTGGCCAGCGACGACGGCGCGGCGGCGACCTGGGCCAGCGCGGCGAGTACCGCCAGGTCGATCGAGCGCGGGTAGACCTGGCCGACGCTGTCCAGCACCCGGCGGAAGCCGAGGTGCTCGGCGACCCGCCGCTCCAGCTCGGCGACCCTGCCTGCGTCGCCGTCGAACAGGTCGAGCTGGTCGGCCGCCGTGCCCACCGGACCCTTGATCCCGCGCAGCGGGTACCAGTCGATCAGGTCCTGCAACCGCTCGTACGCGATCAGCAGTTCCTCGGCGGCGGAGGCGAAGCGCTTGCCCAGCGTCGTGGCCTGCGCGGCGACGTTGTGCGAGCGACCCGTCATCACCAGGCCCGAGTGCTCCTGGGCGAGCCAGGCCAACCGGGCGAGCGCGGCGACGACCCGGTCCCGGATCAGCTCCAGCGACCGGCGCACCTGGAGCTGCTCGACGTTCTCGGTGAGGTCGCGGGAGGTCATCCCCTTGTGCACGTGCTCGTGCCCGGCGAGCGCGCTGAACTCCTCGATCCGCGCCTTCACGTCGTGCCGGGTGACCCGCTCGCGCTCGGCGATCGAGGCCAGGTCGACGTCGTCGAGCACCCGCTCGTACGCCTCGACCACGCCGTCGGGCACCGCGACGCCCAGGTCCCGCTGGGCGCGGAGGACGGCGAGCCAGAGCCGCCGCTCCATCCGTACCTTCTCCTCGGGCGACCAGAGGGCGGCCAGTTCGGGCGAGGCGTAGCGGTGGGCGAGCACGTTCGGGATCGTCGTCACGCAGCTCATTCTCCCGTACGCGCCGGTCACGGCCTCAGCCAGCCCTTGGCCTGCCCGCTCTCAGCGGTCACCCTGAATGGGCTGGTGGTAGCGCAACTCGTGCAGGTGGCTGCCCTTGACGAGGATCGACACCTCGACCGGTCGGCCGTCCGAAGATCGGATCACCCGGACCTGCCGCATGACCGGAACGTACGGGGGTAGGCCCAGGGCCTCGATCTCGTCCGTGGTGGGCATCCGCGCCGAAACACGGTCCAACAGTTCCCGCTGCGGGTGGCCGAGCTCTGCCAGCACCCTCCCGGCTCCGCCCCCGATCTTCTTGCGCTCGGCCAGCTCGGTCCCACGGGCGATCGCGCTCGGGTAGTACGACCAAGACAACTCGACCGGCTCGCCGTCGAACAGCAGGAGCCGGTGCCGCAGGACAGCGGACTCCCCGTCGGCAAGGCCGAGTCCGAGTGCGACCTCGGCAGGCGGCACGACCTCGGCGACATCGAGCAGTTGGTAGGCGTACCGGCCGGGCGTGGGCGGGAGGTAGGCGACGGCTTCGACCACGAGCGGCTTCCTGTCCCGTACGTACACGCCCCGGCCGACCTCGCTGTAGACGGCTCCCTCCGCCTTCAGCGTCGCCAGCGCACGTTGCACGGTTGCGGTAGCGGCGGCGTACTGCGTCACCAGTGTGGGGATGGACGGTAGTTGGGAACCGGGAGGCAGGTCGCCCGCCATGATCCGGGCCCGGATGTCGGCGGCGATCTGCTCGTGACGAGGCCGACCGTCGCTTCCGCTGGCCAAGTCCGTTCCCCCGTTCGCTAGTCGACGGACAACTGGTATCGCAGGTGTCGACCGTGCGGCACCATGGTCATGACGCTCACCTCGATCGGCACGCCCTCGTCCGTGCTGAGCAGGCGCGTCAGGCCAAGCACCCAGTCCCGCTCGGTCAGGTTGAGCGCACTCCGTTCCGCAGTGTCGGGCACTCGGGTGTAGACGTCCTCTCTCACCTGAGCGGGACGATAGCCCAACTCGGCGAGCAAGCCGATCGCACCGCCGCGGATCTTGCGATGCTCGCCGAGCGCCGTCCCCTGGGCGATGGATGTCGGATAGTACGAGTCCGTCAACTCCACCGGCCGGTCGTCCAACAGCATGAGTCGTCGACGGACCACCACCTGAGCGCCCGGCGCGATTCGCAGTGCCTCGGCCACCATCTCTGGGGCCGCGACCTCACCGACCTCCAACAGGCGTTGGGTGCCGACCCCGCCGTGCTGGGCCGCCTCTTCGCTCCAGGCGTCCCGGTCGTGCGGTGAACGCGCAACGACGTACGGCATCGAGACGCTGACCCACTCTGGTCCGTTCACGATCGGCTCCTGTCCGGCGGCCCGCCAAGGATCCCACTACAACACAGTCTCACCCTTGCTGCCTTACTCGAATGGCAGTAAGGTTGTCGCGAAGAAGTGGACCGGGGTGGGTCGGTTTGGCGGCCTCTCCCACTCCCGGCCCCTGCACGAGTCGAAAGGGAGCAATCGCAACGGACCGCGCCCCCGGGGACGACTCCCCTCCTGTCTACCACCCGGCAGCGCTACCCACCTGGGCGGGGACGTGGCGCGGCCCGATCGCAACGGCTCCCGGCCGGCCCGGCATCGCGCCGATCCGACGGCGCGACGCCGACCGAGATGGGGCGGGCGTACGGCCCGTCGTCCGGCAGCGACCGTCCACGGCTGCGTTCCCGCGGCTTGTGGCGCGCCGCCGTACGCCCGCCCCTCACGACAGGAGTGAGAGATGAGCGTCTACCAATCGAAAAGCCGGCTCCGTAAGCGTGATGAGGCGGAGGCGGAAGCGGCCCACGAAATGCTGGCCACCCATGTACCCGATCAGGAGACCGGCCTCTGCGGGGTCTGCCTGGATCCCGGGCCGTGCCGGCCGGCGAACGCGGCGGCCAACCGGCTGGTCGAACTGGGTCGACCGGTGCTGCCGGCCGACCAGCCGAAGCCCAAGCCCGTCGGGTTGCGGGCCTGGCTGAGGCCGCACCGTCGGGCGATGCCCAAGCCGGCGCCCCTGCTGACCTTCGTCTGGCTGAGTCGGCTGCCTGTCCCGGGGCCACGTCCCCGCACTGCCCAGGTCACCTCATGACGGGACGACGCTCGACCCCGATCGGGGTGGGGGACATCGTGGAAGCCCCCGAGTTGCACTACTGCTACGGCTTGGGCGCGTTGACGCTGCGGGTGATCGAGGTGGGCCGCCGCGAGCGGCACAGCGACGGCATCTGGCTGAACCTGCGCGGCGTCGAACTGGGTGGAGCCGACGGCCCGCGGCAGCGACGGGTGCTGGTGCGGCTCGACGCCGTGCGCGTGCGGCCCACGGCCCCTTCCACCGAACCAACCGGCCCGGCAGGCGGCCCCGCCCCGCGACCCATCACCGACGGAAAGGCACATGTTCCGGTACGGCTGAGTTGGGACTGCGCCGGCTGCGGCGAGCCCTGGCCATGCGCGGACCGCCGCCGCCGGCTCCTCGTCGAGTACGCCCGCCTCGGCTGGCTACATTGATCCACTCCATGTCGCCGACATGGCGGCATCCGCCCGGCGAGAAAGCCGCCATGTCGGCGACGTGGCGGCCCGGCCCCCGCCCGGTCACACCTGCGGCACGTCGTGCACGGTCGCGCTCACCACGAGCGTCTTCGTCCGCTTGCCGTACGCGTTGCGCACGGTCAGCAGGTACGTGTGCTTCTGCACGTCGCCCTCCGAGCCCGAGCAGGGGAAGTTCAGGGTCTCGCTGCCGGCGGCCGGGTAGTTGTCGCCGTACACGCCCGGGCCGTCGACGGAGAGGGCGACCGAGTCGACGTGGCGGGACCTCCACTCCAGCACGACCGGGGTCCCGGCGACGGGGTTGGCGCTGGTCCCGGCCGGGCAGGAGGGCTTCCGCGCGACCCGGAAGTACTCGATGGTCGGGCCGGCCGGCTTCGGGGTGCTCGTCGTCGAGGTCGTACCGGACTGCCCGCCGCTGCTGCCGCTCCCGGCACCCGTCGAGCCGGAGCCGGTCGTACCGCTGCCGGCGTAGCCGGAGCCCTTGGCCGCCGACGTCTTCGCGCCGGACTTCCTGTTTTTCTTGCCGCTGCCGCTGGACGCGCAGCCGCTGACCGCCAGCACGGCGACCAGGGCGACGACGGTGGTACGGAGCAGGGCTTGACGGGGCATTCCGACTCCCTCACGAGTGCCGCCGCCGGTGCGTCCGGACGGGGTGCGTCCACGGTAGAGACGGTCGGCAACCCGATGGATAGGGTGATCATTTTGCTGAGTCGACCGACCGACGGGAATGGGGAAGAGTGTCCAGACTTACCGGCAAGGTTGCCCTGGTGACCGGTGGGAGCCGCGGTATCGGCGCCGCCGTCGTACGCCGCCTGGCCAAGGACGGGGCGCACGTGGCGTTCACCTACCGCGCGGCGGAGGACGAGGCGAAGGCCGTCGTCGCCGACGTCGAGTCGTACGGGCGCACCGGCCTGGCGATCCGGGCCGACAGCACCGACGCGACGGCGCTGGTCGGGGCGGTCGACCAGGCCGCCGCCGAGCTGGGGCGCCTGGACATCCTGGTCAACAGCGCCGGGGTGTTCTCGGCCGGGCCGATCGAGCAGGTCAGCCTGGACGACCTCGACCAGGCCATCGCCGTGCACGTGCGCGCGGTGTTCGTGGCGACCCAGGCGGCGGTACGCCACCTGCGCGACGGCGGACGGATCGTCAACATCGGCAGCAGCTACGCCAGCCGCGTCACGGACCCCGGGGTGAGCGTCTACGCCATGACCAAGACCGCGGTCAACGGCCTGACCAAGGCGCTCGCCCGCGAGCTCGGCCCGCGCGGCATCACGGTCAACGTGATCCTCCCCGGCTCCACCGACACCGACATGAACCCGGCGGACGGCGCGTTCGCGGACGCGCAGCGGGCGCACATCGCGCTCGGCCGGTACGGCAGGCCGGAGGACGTGGCGGCGACGGTCAGCCACCTGGCGGGCGAGGACGGCCGGCACATCACCGGCGCGTCGATCGCCGTGGACGGCGGCTCCACCGCCTGACTCACCCGCCCACCCCTCGACGATCATGGGTTTGGCGGCGGCGGATCGGACATTTCGCCCCGCCAACCTCATGATCATCAACGCGTGCGACGCGGGTGCGCGGAACGAACGGCCAGTGAACGCCCGGCTGCCAGGTCAGGACGGGGCCGGGCGGCCGGTCAGGGCGGTCCAGAGTCCGTCGGCGGCGGCCTCCTCGGAGTCGAAGACCTGGCGGACGTCGTGCACGCCGCGCTCGTACAGGCCGATCTCCCAGCGCCCGCCCGGCGAGTGGCGCAGGAACCAGAAGTCGGGTGGGACCGGCACGTGCTCGTGGACGTCCTCGATCTCGAAGGCGTCCGGCGACAGCCCCGCCGCCAGCAGCGCCCCGCGCACCTCGTACCGGTCCACACCCGACCTCCCGTTCGACTCCGACTCACCTACTGCAGCAGGTTCTCCTCGACCAGGTACCCGTTCTGCAGCAGCCAGGTGACGGTCAGGCTGCTGCCGGCCTGCGGCAGGTACGCGGGGTTGAGGCGGAACTGGGTGCCCTGCCCGGGCTGGGCGAACCACGGCGCGATCGGGCCGGAGTCGACCGTGAACGGCTGGAGCACGCAGTACACGTGGTAGTTGGCCAGCGGGGCGTTCTCCGGGGTGTTCAGGCTCTGCGGGGGCAGCGCCCGGGAGCTGAACGGCGTGCCGAGCGGGGAGAGGAACGCACCGCCGGGGAAGCCGAAGCGGTCGAGGCGGTAGCCGGCGAGCAGCGTCTGGGCCTGCGCGACGGGCCGGCCGTCCGGGGCGATGACGAAGCCGCCGGCGGGCGGGAAGACGTAGGCGGTCTGGGTGCCGTTCATGTACTGCTGGCTGAACTGCGCCTCGCTGAGCGCGCCGAAGCGCTGGTAGCCGGCGAGCAACGGCCCGACCGGCGACGCGGTGGGCAGCACCGCCGGGCCGAGCAGCGGGTTGCTGCTCAGGAACGAGGTGGTCGGCGGCGCGTTCGGCGGGGTGCCGGGCCGGCAGAGGCCGTTCGCCGTCTGGTCCGACGTCCCGCCGCCCGGAGGCCGGGTGGCGGTCGGCTCGAGCAGCCCGCCACCGCGCCCGCCGCCGGGCTGGCCGGAGCGGTCGGCGGCGAGCGCGGCGGCTTGGCCGGTGACGGTCGGCGCGCCGGGAACGGCGGCGGGCGCCAGGACCAGGGCCGCGCCGGAGAGCGCCGCCAGCAGCCAACGTTGCAGTTTCACGAGGAACCTCCCGAAGAGAGACGAATCGTCCTCATCCTCGGGGCATTCCGGGGTTAATGTGAGCGCTTATCCGATTTGCCGCCGGAACAGGGGAACGGTCCGGTTGCGCCAGGGCCTCAGCGCTCCAGGATCGCCGTCACGCCCTGGCCGCCGGCCGCGCAGATGGAGATCAGCCCCCGCCCACCGCCCTTCTCGGCCAGCAGCTTGGCCAGGGTCGCGACGATCCGGCCGCCGGTGGCCGCGAACGGGTGCCCGGCCGCCAGCGACGAGCCGTTCACGTTGATCCGGTCCCGGTCGATCGCGCCGAGCGGGGCGTCCAGGCCGAGCCGGTCCTTGCAGAACTCCGGCGACTCCCAGGCGGCCAGCGTCGCCAGCACCTGCGCGGCGAACGCCTCGTGGATCTCGTAGAAGTCGAAGTCCTGGAGCGTCAGCCCGGCCCGGGCCAGCATCCGGGGCACCGCGTACGCGGGGGCCATCAGCAGGCCCTCGTCGCCGTGCACGAAGTCGACGGCCGCCGTCTCGCACCAGGTGAGGAAGGCCAGCACGGGGAGGTTGTGCTCGGCCGCCCACTCCTCGGAGGCGAGCAGCACGGTGGACGCCCCGTCGGTCAGCGGCGATGAGTTGCCGGCGGTCATGGTGGCGCGGTCGGCGTCCGGCCCCTTGCGGCCGAAGACCGGCCTCAGTGAGCCCAGCTTCTCCAGGCTGGTGTCCGGACGCAGGTTCTGGTCGCGGGTCAGCCCCAGGTACGGGGTCACCAGGTCGTCGAAGAAGCCCCGCTCGTACGCGGCGGCGAGCCGCTGGTGGGAGCGCAGCGCCAACTCGTCCTGGCTCTGCCGGTCGACGTTCCAGCGCAGCGCGGTGCGGGCGGCGTGCTCGCCCATGGACAGCCCGGTACGCGGTTCGGCGTTGCGCGGGATCTCCGGCCGGAACGGCTGCGACGGGCGCAGCTTCGCCGCCGCCTTCAGCCGCCCCGCGAGGGTGCGCGCGGAGTTGATCCGGAGCAGGGCGCGGCGCATGTCCTCGTTGATCGCCAGCGGCGCGTCGGAGGTGGTGTCGACGCCGCCGGCGATGCCCACGTCGAGCTGACCGAGGGCGATCTTGTTGGCGACCAGGATCGCCGCCTCCAGTCCCGTGCCGCACGCCTGCTGGATGTCGTACGCCGGGGTGTGCGGGTCGAGCTTCGAGCCGAGCACCACCTCGCGGGTCAGGTTGAAGTCCCGGGAGTGCTTGAGCACCGCGCCGGCGACCACCTCGCCGACCCGCTGCCCGGCCAGCCCGAACCGGGCGACGAGCCCGTCCAGCGCCGCGCCGAGCATGTCCGCGTTGGACGCGCTGGCGTACCGGGAGTTGGACCGGGCGAAGGGGATGCGGTTGCCGCCGATGACCGCGACCCGCCGGATGCTCTGCACGATCCCGCCTCCAAATCAGGACTTGCCCACAACCTACTGGCCAGTAGGCTACGCCTATGACCGACAGGTACGCGAGCTTCGTCCGATCGGGGGCCGGCCGCGCGCTGGTCAAGCGCCTCGGGCTGCCCGACCCCCCACGCCTGCGCCGCCACACCCCGGGCGAACCGCTGGTCACCGGGCCGGTGCTGCTCGGCTCGGCCGACGGCGGCCGGCTCGCGGAGCCGGTCACCAGGATTCTCACCTTCGCCGGAGTCGAGCTGCGCGATCCGGCCGCCGCCACCGACGCCACCTCCCGGTACGCCGCCCTGGTGTACGACGCCAGCGGCATCACCGACTCCACCGGCCTGCGCCAGCTCTACGACTTCTTCCACCCGCAGGCCCGCTCGGTGCTGGCCAGCGGCCGGGTGATCGTGCTCGGCACCCCGCCCGAGGAGTGCGCCACGCCCCGCGCGGCCACCGCCCAGCGGGCCTTGGAGGGGCTCACCCGCAGCATCGGCAAGGAGTTCGGCCGGGGCGTCACCGCCCAACTCGTCTACGTCACCCCGAACGCCGACGCCGGCACGACGACCGGCCTGGAGGCCACGCTGCGCTTCCTGCTGTCCGGCCGGTCCGCGTACGTCTCGGGGCAGGTGATCCGCGTCGGCGCCGGCGCGGCCGAGCCGCCGGCCGACTGGAACCGCCCGCTGGACGGGCAGGTCGTCCTGGTCACCGGGGCGGCCCGGGGCATCGGGGCGGCGCTGGCCCGGGTGCTCGCCCGCGACGGCGCCCGGGTGGTGGCGCTGGACGTCCCCGCCGCCGGAGACGCGCTGGCCGCCGTGGCGAACGAGATCGCCGGCACCGCCGTGCAGCTCGACCTGACCGCCCCGGACGCCCCGACGCGGCTCGCCGACCACCTGGCGGGCCGGCACGGCCGGGTCGACGCGGTGGTGCACAACGCCGGCATCACCCGGGACAAGACCCTCGGCCGGATGGACGCCGACCGGTGGGACTCCGTCCTCGACGTCAACCTGTCCAGTCAGGAGCGGATCAACGACCTGCTGCTGGAGCGCGGGCTGATCCCGCCCGGCGGGCGGATCGTCTCCGTCTCCTCGATCGCCGGGATCGCCGGCAACCGGGGCCAGACCAACTACGCCACGTCCAAGGCCGGCGTGATCGGCCTGGTGCAGTCGCTGGCCCCGGTGCTGCGCGAGCGCGGGATCAGCGTCAACGCGGTCGCGCCGGGCTTCATCGAGACCCGGCTGACCGCCCGCATGCCGCTCATGCTGCGCGAGGCGGGCCGCCGGATGAACAGCATGGCGCAGGGCGGCCTGCCCGTGGACGTCGGCGAGACCATCGGCTGGCTGGCGTGGCCGGCCAGCGCCGCAGTCAGCGGCAACATCGTCCGGGTGTGCGGTCAGAGTCTGCTGGGGGCGTGATGGGCAGGGAAGAGGACGCCGACGAGCTGTCGGTGCACGAGCTGATCGAGGGGCCGACCGAGATCCTCTCGGCGCGGGACCTGGCCGCCGCCCGGGCCGCCCGGCCGGACCCGTACGACCTGGCGACCGCGGGCACCCAGGACCTGTCCAGCTACGCCGAGGACGCGACCCGGGACCTGTCGAGCTACGCCCTGGACGCGACCCGGCAGGCTCGCGACGCCGAGGCGGCGGGGGCGGGCGCGCCGGCCGGCCGGACGGTCGTGGAGCTGCCCCGGCTGCCGGCCACTGGCCCGCTCTACCGTCAGGCCGTGCTCGGGGCGCTGCCCGGGGCCGGCCGCCGTCGCGCCGTCGCGCCGCCCGAGGTGGAGCTGGCCGTCGCCGGGGTGACCGTCGACCGGGTCCACCTGGCCGACTACGACCGGGTCTGCGGGTTCCGGCTCGTCGACCGGCTGCCGGCGACGTATCCGTACGTCATGGGCTTTCCACTGATGCTGCGCCTCATGGCGGCCCCGGAGTTCCCGATGCCGCTGGTCGGCCTGGTGCACCTGGCCAACCGGATCAGGGTGCACCGGCCGATCGACGCCGGCGAGACGCTGGGCTTCCGCGCGTACGCGGAGAACCTGCGCCCGCACGACCGGGGCCGGCAGGTCGACGTGGTGCTGGTCGCGTCGGTCGGCGGCGAGGAGGTCTGGCGAAGCGTCTCGACGTGCCTCGGGAAGGAGCGCGGGGCGGGCGGCGGTGGGCGGCGCGACCCGGGCGAACGGCCCCCGGCGCCGGCCGCGTCCGCGCTGTGGCGGCCGACCCCCCGGGTCGGCAGGGACTACGCCCGGGTCTCCGGCGACCACAACCCGATCCACACGTCCCGGCTCGGCGCGCGGCTGTTCGGCTTCCCGCGCCCGATCGCGCACGGAATGTGGAGCAAGGCCCGCTGCCTGGCCGCGCTGGAGAGCCGGCTGCCGGACGCGTACACGGTGGAGGTGGCGTTCAAGCTGCCGGTGCGGCTGCCGTCCACGGTGGCGTTCAACGCCCGCCAGGCGGGCACGACGTGGGAGTTCGGGTTGCACGACGCGCGGGCGGGCCGCCCGCACCTGGCGGGCGTCGTGAGCTGAGACACGGAGGGCTTGGCGTTCACTCCTTCGTGCGCTAAGTTGTTCTCACATCGAGTTCTTCTCGAATTGAGAGTAATGCCGAAGTGGGAGTGACGCCGTGAACGAGCAGGACTTCCTGGCCGCGTACGACCCCCGGGACTACCCGGCCGTCGCCGTCACCGTGGACGTGGTCGCGCTGACCATCCGCGAGGGCGCGCTGCACCTGCTGCTCGTCCGCCGGGCCGAGCCGCCGTACGCGGGGCACTGGGCGCTGCCCGGCGGCTTCGTCCGCCCCGACGAGGACCTGGCCGCCGCCGCCCGCCGCGAGCTGGCCGAGGAGACCGGGCTCGGCGGCGAGCGGCTGCGCCGCGTCCACCTGGAGCAGCTCGCCAGCTACGGCGCGCCGGACCGGGACCCCCGGATGCGGATCGTCTCGGTCGCCCACCTGGCGTTCGCCCCCGACCTACCCGACGCGACCGCCGGCAGCGACGCCGACGAGGCGGCCTGGCTGCCGGTGACCGCGCTGAGCAGCCGCCAGCTCGCCTTCGACCACGGCCGGATCATCGACGACGGGCTGGAGCGGGCCCGCTCCAAGCTGGAGTACACGCCGCTGGCCACCCGCTTCCTCGACCCGGAGTTCACCGTCACCGAGCTGCGGGAGGTCTACGAGACGGTCTGGGGACACCCGCTGCACGCCGGCAACTTCCACCGCAAGGTGCTCTCCGTGCCGGGCTTCGTCGAGAGCACCGGCGCCAGCACCGAGCGCGGCGGGGCGCGCGGCGGCCCCCGCGCCAAGCTCTACCGGGCCGGTGACGCCCGGCTGCTGCACCCGGCGCTGCTGCGCCCCGCCCGCGAGGAGACGGTGCGGTGAGGACCGACGAGGCGATCCGCCTGGTCGCGGCGGCCCGCACCGACGCCGACCTGTTCGGCACCGACGCGCCGGCCCGCCGCTACCGCGAGCTGGTCGCGGCGCTGCACCCCGACCGGCTGGGCGCGGCCGACGAGCGGGTACGCGCCGACGCCACCGACGCGTTCGTCCGGGTCACCACCCGCTGGCGCGCCGGCCGCACGATCGTGCTCGGCGGCTACCGCCTCGGCGACCTCCGGTACGCCGGCGACCTGGCCGACCTGTACGACGTGGGCGCGGACCGGCTGCTCAAGCTGCCCCGCGACCCGGCCGACAACGACCTGACGGCCCGCGAGGCGCACGCGCTGCGCACGATCGAGGAGCGGGGCGACCCGCGGCACCTGCCGTACGTGCCCCGGCTCGTGGACTCGTTCCGGCACCGGGACGCGACGACCGGCACCGAGCGGCGGATCAACGTACTGGCCAGCGTCCCCGGCCTGCGCAGCCTCGACGAGGTGCGCCGGGCGTACCCGGACGGGCTGGACGCCCGCGACGCGGCCTGGATGTGGCGGCGGCTGCTCGTGGCGCTCGGCCTGGCCCACCGGGCCGGCGTGGTGCACGGCGCGGTGCTGCCCCGGCACGTCCTGGTCGAGCCGGACGCGCACGGCGTGGTGCTCGTCGACTGGTGCCTCTCGGCGGTCGACGGGGGCACCGTGCCGGCGCTGGTGCCCGGCCACGAGGACTGGTACCCGCCGGAGGTCGCCGCGCGGCGGCCCTGCGGCCCCGGCACCGACCTCGCCATGGCCGCCCGCTGCATGACGTGGCTGATGGCCGACCGGGCCCCACGCGAGCTACGCGCCTTCGCCGACGGCTGCGCGCAGCCGACCCTCGCGGCCCGGCCCGACGACGCCTGGCGGCTGCTCGGCGAACTCGACGAGGTGCTGGAGCGGCTGTACGGGCCGCGCACCTTCCGACCCTTCACCCTCAACCCCTAAAGGAGGCTGCCATGGGCAGCGGAATCTGGTCCACCGACGTGTACGACGCCGCCGACCGCTACCGCCGGGCCACCGGCGCCAGCGCCTTCTCCTACAGCGACAGCGGCGCCCGCAAGGTGCACCCCGCGCTCGACCCGCGCGGCGCCGTACGCGAGAGCCGCGACTCGGACGAGCACCCGCAGTCGCTGGCCATCACCGTGCTCTTCGACGTCACCGGCTCGATGCGCAACGTGCCGCGCGTGCTCCAGACCAAGCTGCCGCAGCTGCTCGGGCTGCTGCAGCGGCAGGGCTACGCCCGCGACCCGCAGATCATGTTCGGGGCGATCGGCGACGCCACCTGCGACCGGGTGCCGTTGCAGGTCGGGCAGTTCGAGTCGGACAACCGCATGGACGACGACCTCGGCCGGATCGTGCTGGAGGGCGGCGGTGGCGGCCAGATGACGGAGTCGTACGAGCTGGCGCTGTACTACATGGCCCGGCACACCGTGACGGACTGCTGGGAGAAGCGGGGCCGGCGCGGCTACCTGTTCGTCATCGGCGACGAGCTGGCCTACCCCCGGGTGAAGTCCCGCGAGGTGGCCCGCCTGATCGGCGACGACCTGCGTGAGGACGTGCCGCTGCGGCAGGTCGTGGACGAGGTGACCCGGCGCTGGGACACGTACTACCTCCTCCCCGCCGGCAGCTCGTACGCCGGCAACGGGAAGGTGCTGGACTTCTGGCGCGGCCTGCTCGGGCAGAACGCCCTCGAGCTGGACGACCTGAACGCGGTCTGCGAGACCATCGCGCTCACCATCGGCCTCGGCGAGCAGGCCATCGACCTGGACGAGGGGCTGCGGGACCTGCGGCGGGCCGGCTCGGCGGCCACGGGCACGGTGTCGAAGGCGCTGGCCCGGCTGGGCGGCGGCCGACGCACCGCCGTCTCGCCGCTGCCCGCGCCGGGCACCAAGCGGGGCGGGGTCAACAGGCTTTGACTTCCTCCGCCTCCTAGCGGAGGGGGAGTCCCACGGCCTTGCGGCCGATCCGGCTTCAGGCCGGGCGCCTCACGGCGCGGGGTTCCTGTTTCACGGCCGATTGCGGAAGGGAGGACCCTTGCCGTCTGACATCAGCTCCACAGGCATCGCCAGGGGTGTGCCTGGCTACGGCTCGACCAGCCGCAAGGATGTTCTTCGCCGCGTTCACGTCCCGATCATGACGGGTGCGGCAGGTCGGGCACGTCCAGTGCCGGGTGGAAAGACTCAGGGCGGCGAGCAGATGCCCGCACGCCGAGCAGGTCTTGCTGCTGGGATACCAGCGGCCGATCACCACGAGGGTACGGCCGGCGCGTGCGGCCTTGTACTCCAGTTGGCGGCGGAACTCGGCCCAGCCGCAGTCGGAAATCGCCTTGGCGAGGCTGCGGTTACGGACCATGTTCGTGACCGCGAGGTCTTCGATCACGATCGTGTCCGCGGCCCGGACCAGGTGGGTGCTCGTGCGGTGGAGGAAGTCCGCACGAGCGTTGCGGACTTTACGATGCGCGCGGGCGACCTTCGCTTTGGCCTTGGCCCGGTTCGCGCTGCCGCGCTGGCATCGGGCCATGCGCCGTTGGTAGCGGGCAAGGTTGCGAGCCTTGCGCTCAAGGTGGCGGGGGTTGGCGATCCGCTGCCCGTCGCTGGTTACGGCGAAATCGGTGACGCCGAGGTCAACGCCGATCTCGTACCCAGTTGGCTCGCGCGGTTCGGGGTTGTCGGTGTCGACGGCGAACGTCACGTACCAGCGGCCGTCCGGCTCCCGGGAGATCACGACCATGGTCGGGGCAAGTGTGGCGATGTCGGAGTCGTCGAACGACCACACGAACGCCAGTGGCCCGGTCGTCTTCGCCACGTGCAACGCGCCGTTTCTCATGCGAAACGCCGAGCGGGTGTAGTGCGCCGACTGGCGACCGTTGCGGCTCTTGTAGCGCGGGTACCGGGCCCGACCGGCGAAGAAGTTCGCAAACGCGGTGTGCTGGTGCCGCAGGCTCTGCTGCAACGGCACCGACGACACCTCCGACAGGAACGCCAGCTCGGTGGTCTTTTTCCATGCCGTAAGCGCGGCGTCGGTCTGCCGGTACGAGGTTCTCTCGCCCCGCTGATGGTAGGCAGCATGGCGTTCGGCGAGGGCCCGGTTCCACACGAGGCGTACGCAACCGAATGTGCGGCGGAACACCGCCGCCTGCTCGGGCGTCGGATACGCCCGACACTTGTAGGCCGTCCGCACAACCGTCACCTTACACAGTGGACCCGGCGGTGTAAGAAGTCAGGACGGGTAGGTCACCAAACCATTGTTCTCGGAGCCGTCGCGGCTCCACCCGGATCGCTTGTGACGGAGTCCGAATTCCTCCCCGGCCAAAGGCCGGGCGCCCTTCGGAGGATCATGTGAACCACACCATCGTGGTCGACCTCGGCTACGGCGACGCCGGCAAGGGCACCGTCGTGGACTGGCTCTGCGCGAGCCGGCCGGTCCACACGGTGGTCCGCTTCAACGGGGGCGCGCAGGCGGCGCACAACGTCGTCCTGCGCGACGGGCGGCACCACACGTTCGCGCAGTTCGGGGCGGGGACGTTCCGCCCCGGGGTGCGTACCCACCTGTCGCGGCACGTGGTGGTGGACCCGCTGGCGCTGGCCGCCGAGGCCGACCACCTCGCCGCGGTGGGGGTGCCGGACGCGCTCGACCGGCTCACGGTCGACGGGGAGGCGCTGCTGGCGACGCCGTACCACCGGGCCGCCAACCGGGCCCGGGAGATCGCCCGGGGGGCCGACCGGCACGGCTCCTGCGGGCTCGGGGTGGGCGAGGCGGTCGCGTACGGCCTCGCCCACCCCGACGAGGCGCCCCGGGTGGCCGACTGCCGCAGCCCCGAGCTGCTGCGCCGCCGGCTGGCCGCGCTGCGGGGCCGGCTGACCGCCGAGCTCGGCCCGCTGGACGCGCCCCCGGTCGAGGACTGCCTGCCCGCGTTCACCGGGTTCGCCGGGCGGGTGGCGATCGTCGACCGGGCGTACCTGGCCGGGGCGCTGCGCGCCGGGACCTGCGTGTTCGAGGGCGCGCAGGGGGTGCTGCTCGACGAGTGGCACGGCTTCCACCCGTACACGACGTGGAGCACGACGACCTTCGCCAACGCCGAGGGCCTGCTCGCCGAGGCGGGCCTGGCGGGCGGGGCGCGGCGGCTGGGCGTACTGCGGGTCGTGACCACCCGGCACGGCCCGGGGCCGCTGGTCACCGAGGACCCGACGCTGCCGCTGACCGACCCGCGCAACCCGACCAACCCCTGGCAGGGCCGGTTCCGGTTCGGCCACTTCGACGCGGTCGCCCACCGGTACGCCCTCGACGCGGCCGGCGGGGTCGACGGCCTCGCGCTGACCCACCTGGACCTCGCCGGTCCGGCACGATCCGCGGGCGGCCGGGCCCGGCTGCGGCTGTGCCGCCGGTACGACACGATCGACCGGCTGGAGCCCGGCCCGCCCGGCGACCTGGACCGGCAGGCCGCGCTCACCGCCCGCCTGCTGCGCGCCCGCCCGCTGTACGACGACCCGCCGGCCGACTGGCCGTCGGCGGTGGAGGAGGCGCTGGACGCCCCGGTCGAGCTTCTTTCCCACTCGCCCACCGCCGAGGGCAAGGCGGTAAGGAAGGGCACCTTGTTAACGCCTTTTGTATAGGAAGGGCCCCTTCCTAACACGCTGCCCGCCGAGCATGGGGACATGCAGCCGGTGCTCGACCTGCTCTACGGCACGATCACCTCGCCGTGGGTGTACCTGGTGATCTTCCTGGTCACCGCGGTGGACGCCGTCTTCCCGGCGGTGCCCGGCGAGACCGTGGTGGTCACCGCCGGGGTGTTCGCGACGGGCGGGCACCCGGCACTGGCCCTGGTGATCGTCGTGGCGACGCTCGGCGCGCTGACCGGCGACCACTGCTCGTACGGCATCGGCCGGCGCGGAGGCGCCCAGCGGCTCGCGCGGCTGCCCGCCGACAGCCGCCGCCGGGCCGGTTCGGAGTGGGCCCGCCGGGCGGTGGGCCGGCATGGCGGGCTCATCCTGACCACCGCGCGGTACGTCCCCGGCGGGCGAACCGCCGTCACCCTCACCATGGGGGCGGTCCACTACCCGCTGCGCCGCTTCCTGCTCTACGACGTCGTGGCGACGGGCAGCTGGGCCACCTATTGCGCACTGCTCGGCTACTACGGCGGCCTGGCCTTCGAGCGGGACCCGGTCAAGGGACTCCTGGCCGGCCTCGGCCTCTCGCTGCTGGTCACCCTGCTCGTGGAGGCCGCCCGTTGGCTGCGCCGCCGCGCTCACCAGCGCGCCGCCGCCCGGCGCTGACGACGGGCTGGCCCCGTGCGGCGGGTGTTAACAAGGGGCCCCTGCTCTACTGAACGCGTTAACAGGGGGCCCTCCCTTACCCCTGGGGCGGGCGCCAGGTGACGCCGCGCAGGAGTTGGTCCGCACCGAGCCAGGCGACGTTCATCATCCGGGTGGCGGTCTTCTCCGCGTCGGCGTCCGGGTGGTCGGCGAGCCAGTCGGCCAGCGACTCGCTCGCGCCGACCAGGGCGTACGCGACGACCTCCAGGTCGGTCTCGCCGACCTCGCGCCCCCTGGCGCGCAGCGCGTGGTCGAGCATTCCCGCCACCACCTCGACGAGGCGGGCCCGCATGGCGGCCAGTTCGGCGGCGAACGGTTGCGAGCCCCGGGCCTGCCGGTAGAGCACGGCCCAGCCGTCCCGGTGCGCGCCGACGAAGCCGAAGAACGCCCGCAGCCCGCGCCAGAGCCGCTCGTCGGCGGCCAGGTCGGGGGCCGCCGCCCCGGCGATGGCCTCCGTCATCCGGGTGCCCTCCCGGTGCAGGCAGGCGATGAACAGCTCCTCCTTGGTGCCCAGGTACGCGTACACCATGGGCTTCGAGATGCCGGCATTCTCGGCGATCTCGTCCATGCTGGCCGCGTGGAAGCCACGTCGGGAGAAGACCCGGACGGCCGCGTCGAGCATCTGCTGCTCGCGTACGGCCCGGGGAAGGCGCTTGAAGGTGGGTGTGCCGGACACCTTGCAAGCATACCTACTCGTGCGTAACGTTACGCGAGAGTAACCACAGTCGTCGCCCGGAAGGTACATCCCCATGACTGACTTCGACCCGGCCAACTTCGCCAACGTGGGCCCGAAGGAGTTCGCGCAGCTGGTCAAGTCCACCCCCGACGACAAGATCGCCGAGGTGATGTCCGGCGACCTCCGCGGCAAGATCCTGGACGAGGTCTTCGGCCGGATGCCGTCGCTGTTCCGCGCCGACCGGGCCGGCTCCACCAACGCCGTGATCCACTGGAACATCACCGGCCGTCCTGACGGCGGCACCGACACGTACGAGGTCGTCATCGCCGACGGCGCGTGCACGGTCAACCAGACCCCCCAGCACGACCCGAAGCTGAGCCTCACCATGGGCCCGGTCGAGTTCCTGAAGGTCGTCTCCGGCGGCGGCAACCCCGTCATGATGTTCATGACCGGCAAGCTGAAGGCCAAGGGCGACCTGGGCCTCGCCGCGAACATCGCCAACCTTTTCGACATCCCCAAGGCCTGACATGGCCGAGTTCTCGCTCGACCTGAACGAGGAACAGCGGGACCTGCGGGACTGGGTGCACGGCTTCGCCGCCGAGGTCGTGCGCCCGGCCGCCGCCGAGTGGGACGCGCGGGAGGAAACCCCCTGGCCGGTCGTCCAGGAGGCGGCGAAGGTCGGGCTGTACGGCTTCGAGTTCCTCGCCACCTGCTGGGCCGACCCCACCGGCCTGTCCCTGCCGATCGCCAGCGAGGAACTCTTCTGGGGCGACGCGGGCATCGGCCTGAGCATCTTCGGCACCTCGCTCGCGGTGGCCGCGATCTACGGCGCGGGCACCTCCGACCAGCTCGTCGAGTGGGTCCCGCAGTGCTTCGGCTCGGCCGACGAGCCGGCCGTCGCCGCGTTCTGCACCACCGAGCCGGAGGCCGGCTCGGACGTCGGCGCGATGCGCACCCGGGCCGTCTACGACGAGGCCACCGACGAGTGGGTGCTGAACGGGCAGAAGGCGTACGCCACCAACGGCGGCATCGCCGGGGTGCACGTGGTCACCGCCTCGGTCGACCCCGAACTGGGCTCGCGCGGGCAGGCCGCGTTCGTCGTACCCCCGGGGACCCCCGGGTTGAGCGCGACCCGGAAGCTGCGCAAGCTGGGCCTGCGGGCCTCGCACACGGCGGACGTCTTCCTCGACGACGTGCTGGTGCCGGGGCGCTGCCTGCTCGGCGAGCGGGAGGCCCTGCTGGAACGGCTCGACCGGGCCCGCTCCGGGCGGCGGGCCGCCGGGCAGGCCGCGATGCGCACCTTCGAGCTGTCCCGGCCCACCGTCGGCGCGCAGGCGCTCGGCGTGGCCCGGGCCGCCTACGAGTACGCGCTGGACTACGCGAAGAGCCGGGTCCAGTTCGGGCGGCCGATCATCGAGAACCAGGCGGTCGCGTTCGCGCTGGCCGACATGAAGATGGAGATCGACGCCGCCCGGCTGCTGGTCTGGCGGGCGTCCTGGATGGGACGCAACAACCGCCCGTTCACCGCGGGCGAGGGCTCGATGTCCAAGCTGAAGGCCGGCGAGGTGGCCGTGTCGGTCACCGAGAAGGCCGTGCAGCTGCTCGGCGGGGCCGGCTTCCTGCGGGACCACCCGGTCGAGCGCTGGTACCGGGACGCCAAGATCTACACCATCTTCGAGGGCACGTCGGAGATCCAGCGGCTGGTCATCTCGCGGGCCATCTCCGGCGTCCACGTCCGCTGACCGCGGCCCGTCCGACACCCTTGCACCCGGGCGGTGACCCGGCTCGACACCTGCCAACCGGGCGGCCGCCCGGCCGGCGATGCACGATGGAGGAAGCGCCCGGCGAAAGAGTCCCCGGATGGGGGCCCTCGGTTCAGCACCGAAGGAGGCCCGCGGATGGATCTGCCGTTCACCGTCACCACGATGACCCGGCGCGGGCTGCTCGCCCCGGGCGGCCCGATCCGGGTCGTCTCCCAGCTCAACGCGCTGCGCAGGTGGGGCTGGAGCCTCGCGGGCGAGCTGCGCCAGGCCGTCGCCCGGGACCCGGGCCGCACCGCCCTCGTCGACGAGACGGGCGTCGCGCTGACGTACCGGGAGCTGCTGGACCGCGACGCTGGACGCGCTGGTGGCGCGGCGCTGCGACGCGATGTTCGCCGTACCGGTGATGCTGCAACGGCTGCTGGAGATGCCGGTACCGGACCCGCGGCCGCCGCTGAAGGTGGTCGCGGTGAGCGGGTCGGCGCTGCCCGGCGGGCTCGCCACGAGGTTCATGGACGCGTACGGCGACATCCTGTTCAACCTGTACGGCTCGACCGAGGTCTCCTGGGCGTCGATCGCGACCCCGGACGACCTGCGCGCCGCCCCCACCACCGCCGGCTGTCCGCCGCACGGCACCCGGCTGCGCGTCCTCGACGACGGGGGCCGGCCGGTGCCTCCCGGCCGGGTCGGCCGGATCTTCGTCGGCAACGAGATGCTGTTCGAGGGCTACACCTCGGGCGCCGGGCGCGAGTCGCACAACGGGCTGCTGGACACCGGGGACCTCGGCCGGCTCAACCCCGACGGGTTGCTCTTCGTCGACGGCCGGGCCGACGACATGATCGTCTCCGGTGGCGAGAACGTCTTCCCGTCCGAGGTGGAGGACCTGATCGCCCGGCTGCCCCAGGTCCGGGAGGCGGCCGTGATCGGCGTACCGGACGCGGAGTACGGCCAGCGGCTCGCGCGTTCCTCGCCCTGCACCCCGGCGAGACCCTCGACCCCGAGGCGGTCCGCGAGTACGTCCGGCACTACCTGGCCCGGTTCTCGGTGCCCCGCGACGTGGTCTTCGTCAGGTACCTGCCGCGCAACGCCACCGGCAAGGTGCTGACGCGCGAGCTACGCCGCTACTACGGCTGACGGGGTTCACCCCGGCGCCGCCCGGTCAGCTCGTCGGTACCGTGATCCGGCCGTCGACGGCCCCGGCCGCGATGTCCGTGCGGTGGTGCGAGCCGGCCAGCCCGATGCCGTCCACCAGCGCGTACGCGGCGTCGCGCGCGGCGGCCAGGGTGGGGCCGGTGGCCGTACCGCAGAGGACCCGGCCGCCGGCGGAGAGCAGCGCGCCGTCGGCGGCCCGGCGGACGGTGCCGGCGTGGATGACGCCCGGACGGTCGGCGCCGGTGATCACGTCGCCGGTGCGCGGGGCGGCGGGGTAGTTCTCGGCGGCGACCACCACGGTCACCGCCGCGCCCTCGCGCCAGCGCAGCGGCGGGTGCGCGGCCAGGGTGCCCGTCGCCGCGGCGTGCAGCAGGCCGGCGAGCGGGGTCTCCAGCAGCGCGAGGACGACCTGGGTCTCCGGGTCGCCGAAGCGCGCGTTGAACTCGATCACCCGGGGGCCGCCGGCCGTGATCGCCAGCCCGACGTAGAGCAGCCCGGCGAACGGGGTGCCCCGGCGGCGCATCTCGGCCAGGGTCGGGTGGACGACGTCCCGCATCACCTCGTCGACCAGGCCGGGCGGCGCCCAGGGCAGCGGAGCGTACGCCCCCATGCCGCCGGTGTTCGGACCGGAGTCGCCGTCGCCGACCCGCTTGAAGTCCTGCGCCGGCAGCAGCGGCACCGCCGCCTCGCCGTCGGTGACCACGAAGAGGGAGACCTCCGGGCCGGCCAGGTACTCCTCGATGACGACCCGGCCGCAGTCACGCGCATGCCGCTCCGCGGTCGCCCGGTCGTCGGTGACGACGACACCCTTGCCGGCGGCCAGCCCGTCGTTCTTCACCACGTACGGCGGCCCGAACTCATCCAGCGCCTTCGCGACGCTTCCCGGATCGGCACACGTGTACGCGCGGGCGGTCGGCACGCCGGCGGCGGTCATCACGTCCTTGGCGAACGCCTTCGAGCCCTCCAGCCGGGCCGCCTCGGCGGACGGGCCGAACACGGGGATCCCCTTGGCCCGTACGGCGTCGGCCACCCCGGCGACCAGCGGCGCCTCCGGGCCGATCACGACCAGGTCGGCGGCGGCCTCGACGGCCAACGCGGCGACGGCGGCCGGATCGGTAAGGTCGGTCTGCCGCAGCTCGGCGACATCGGCGATGCCGGGGTTACCCGGCGCCGCGATCAGCGCCTCGACGGCCGGATCGGCCACCAGCCCGAGGGCGAGCGCATGCTCACGCCCCCCACCACCCAGAAGAAGTACCCGCACGCTGCCAAATCCTACCCACCCCACCTGCGCCATCACCGTCGGCTCGTGATCAAGAGATTTGCGTCAAAGTTGATCGCCGGTATGACGCAAACGTCTTGATCAAAAGGCTGCCCACCGCCGCACCCGCCGCCGCGTGGGAGGCGTCAGTGGTGGGCGGACATCGCGCGGCGGACGGTGCGGGGGATGTAGTCCGGGTGAAGGGTGTCGGCCCAGGTGAAGCGTAGGATCCGCCACCCCGCGTTGACCAGACGGTTCTGGCGACGGCGGTCCGCGAAGAGGGCGTCCGGCGCGGCATGCGGGCCGTTGCCGTCGGCCTCGGCGATCAGCCTCGCCGCGCGCCAGCCCAGGTCGCCGATGCCGAGCAGGCGACCTTCCTCGTCGCGGACCTCCAGTTGCAGCACGTCCGGTGGAACGCCGCCGTCGACGCACCGCAGGCGCGCCCGTGTCTCGAGCGGCGACTGCGCCCGACCGTCCGCGTCCGCGAGGTACGCCCGCGCGGCCACCGCGCCCCGCCGACCCCGCATCAGTGCGGGGACCGCCGCCAGGTCCTCGTCGGTCAGGAGCCGACGGTTCAATGCCGAGTCGAGCACCGCCACCGCCGGATACCGGCTCTGGCGGAGTATCACATCGGTCACCGTACGCAGCGGCGACGTGACCGGGATACCGGACACTTGGACGATGTCGCCGGGTGCCGTCGTCAACTGATGGACGACGAGCAAGGGGTCGCTGAGTCGCTGGGGCCGGGGGCGGGCCACCGGCACGGAGGCATGAATCGCCGAACTTCGGGGCAGCCCGGCAATGCGGTGCAGCTCAAGGGCCGTGTCCAGGACGGCGAAGGCGCCTGGCCCGAGACAGGCGACGGCGGCTCGGATGCGGGCACGGCGCATGCCGGCAGGGGTAAGCCCCGGTCCCGCACCGGCGACGCTCTCGGCCGGGACGAAACATCCACGTGCGATACGCGTCACACAGGTGGCGAACCTGGTCCCTGGTCAGCCCGGCAGCCAACGCCTGGGCGGCGGTGACCATTCCGTCCTGCTCGGCGGCGACCCGCCGGACGAGTTCGAGAGGCTCCTCGGTGATCAAGAGCCATTTCTCTTGACCACCGAGGAGGGTTAGGGAGCCCGGCGAGCGGGCGGGGCTCGGGGTCAGGGGAGGAGGGGGTGGCGGGTTACGTTTTCCTCGCGGCCCGGCCCGACGCCGACCACGCTGACCCGGGTGCCGCACAGCTCCTCGATCCGGGCGATGTAGCGGCGGGCGTTCTCCGGGAGCTCGGCCTCGGTCCTGGCCGTCGTGATGTCCTCCCACCAGCCGTCCAGCTCCTCGTAGATCGGCTTGGCGTGGTGGAAGTCGGTCTGCGTCATCGGCATGTCGTCGAACCGCTCGCCGTTGATCTCGTACCCGACGCAGATCGGCACCTTCGGCATTCCGGTCAGCACGTCCAGCTTCGTGACGACCAGGTCGGTGACGCCGTTGAGGCGGCAGGCGTACCGGGCGACGACGGCGTCGAACCAGCCGCACCGGCGCTCCCGGCCGGTGGTGGTGCCGTACTCGTGGCCGACCTTGCGCAGGTGCTGGCCGTTGTCGTCGAACAGCTCCGTCGGGAACGGGCCCGAGCCGACCCGGGTCGTGTACGCCTTGCTCACCGCGATGACCCTGCTGATCGCCGTCGGCGGGATGCCCGCGCCCACGCACGCCCCGCCGGCCGTCGGGTTCGACGAGGTGACGAAGGGGTACGTGCCGTGGTCCATGTCGAGCATGGTCGCCTGGGCACCCTCCAGCAGCACCGTCTCGCCGCGGTCCAGGGCGTCCCAGAGCATCACCCGGGTCTCCGCGATGTACGGCCGCAGCCGCTCGGCGTACTCCAGGTACTCCTCGACCGTCGCGTCGACGTCGATCGCCTTGCGGTTGTAGACCTTGAACAGGATCTGGTTCTTCTCGCGCAGCGCGAGTTCCAGCTTCTTGCGCAGGATGCCCGGGTCGAGCAGGTCCTGCAGCCGGATGCCCATCCGGGCGACCTTGTCCCCGTACGCCGGCCCGATGCCGCGGCCGGTGGTGCCGATCCGGGACGAGCCGAGGTAGCGCTCGACGACCCGGTCCAGCGCCCGGTGGTGCGGCATGATCAGGTGCGCGTCGCCGGAGATCCGCAGCCGGGACACGTCGACCCCGCGCTCGGCGAGCCCGTCGATCTCGGTCAGCAGCACCTTCGGGTCGACCACCACACCGTTGCCGATGACGATCATCGCGTTCGGCGAGAGCGCGCCCGACGGCATCAGGTGCAGGGCGTACTTCTGCCCGTCCGGCGTGATGACGGTGTGCCCGGCGTTGTTGCCGCCGGAGTAGCGCACGACGTAGTCGACCCGCTCGCCGAGCAGGTCGGTAACCTTGCCCTTGCCCTCGTCGCCCCACTGAGCGCCGAGGAGCACGATCGCTGGCATCTCCACCGCCTTCAGAAGGCTCGGGTGCCAGGTGGCGACCGGTCAGCGAGCCCGGGGTGTCAGGCTAACAAGTAGTGACGGCGTGGCCGGCAGGGGTCGCGGCGGGAGGTCAGGAGGCTTCGTGTACGACGTGGTGCTGCTCACTCTCGGCTCGGAGCGGGACGCTCCCGGCGGAGGGTGCGGCAGCGGCGGAGCCTGCTGCGGCGGCGCGACCGAGAGCCCGGAGAAGACCGACTCGGGGAAGGCCGACGCCGGGAAGGCCGACGCCGGGAAGGCCGACGCCGGGAAGGCCGACGAGCGCTGCGAGACTCCCCGGGTGCCGGTGCTGGCCTGCGCCGACGCGCTCACCGCCCGGGGCGCCCGCGTCGAGACGGTCACCGCCCGCTCCGACGCCGAGATCGACGAGGTGCTGGCCCGGCTCGACGGCCCGCCCCGCCCCGACGGCCTCACCTGGCCCGACCCGGACTCCAAGACCCGGCTGGTCGTCGCCACGGCGAGCGACGCCCAGTTGCGCGCCGTCCTGCGCCGGCTCGTCCGCCGGTACGCTCCGCCGCCCAGCCGCCGCCCCGACGACCTGCCCGGCGACCGTACGGTGCCGGACCTGCCGCCGGTCGGCGTACTCCCGCTCGATCCCGCCCGGGGCGGCGAGCAGCGGGACCTGGCCGCTCAGCTCGGGCTGCCGCGCGACCCGGCGGCGGTGGCCGCCGCGGTGCTGGACGGCAACCCGCGCCGGCTCGACCTGCTGCGCAACGACGGTGGCTCGGTGACGCTGGACGGCGCGCTGCTCGGCGCGGCCGACGAGGCTGGTCGTCCGCTGCCCTGGCGGGGCCGGGTGGAGGTCGACGACGCGGTGCTCTCGGACGGCGACGACCCGCTGCTGGCGTGCGCGGTCGGCAACGCGGGCGGGTACGCCCAGCTCGACGGGCTGCCGCTGCTCACTACCGCCGACCCGACGGACGGCGTGGTGGAGGTGGCGGTGGCCGTGCCCGTGGTGACCCGCTCGATGCTCGGCAGGAAGCGGGTGCGTTTCGAGGTACGCCGGGCCCGGGGCCGGGCGGTGGCCGTCATCCCGCGCGACGAGCGGGTGCCGTACCTCGACGACGGGGCCGCGGGGGAACTGAGCCGCAAGCGGTCCTGGTGGATCGAGCCGGGCGCCTGGGCGGTCTGGACGGCCTGATCCCGCAGGCCGGACCGCCGGCGCGGGGCGGCGGCGATCACCCACCCCGGCGTCGATGGCCGGGCGGCTGCGCCGCGGGGGCCTATCCTCGGCAGGAGGAATGGGAAGGAACCGTCGTGGACGAGAACGTCGACCGGGTCCACGTACCCGGCCAGCAGCCGGCGCCGGATCGGGACATCGAACCGCTGTGGCGACCGGACCCGACCGATCCCGGGCCGGCCGCACCCGCCCCGCCGCGGGCCGAGGCCGGCTGGCCGCCGGCCCCTCGCCCGCCGGCCACCGTCGCGCCGCACGCAGCCGGAGACGGGTACGCCGACCCGCAGCACGGGTACGCGGACACGACGGACGCGCGGAACGCGTACCCGAGCCTCGCGGCGCAGATGTACCCGTCGCTCGACCCGCACAGCGGGTACGCGCCACACCGGCCCGGCGTCGGGACGCAGGCCGCCCAGCCCGCGCCCGTGGACCTGAACCTTCCCTTCACGATGGACGGGCAGGTCGCCGCCGAGGCGTCGACGGGCGGCACCGCCGAACCCGAGGCCGCGGGCGGCACCGCCGGATCCCGAACCGCGAACGGCACCGCCGAGGGCGGACCGGCGAGCGGGACGGCCGAGGGCCGATCGGCGGCGGCCGACGCCCGCTGGACGACGGCGGGCCCGACGTTCGACGTTGGTCAGCCGGTGGCGGACCCGGCCGAGGCAGCCACCTCCGACGGGGCGGCGGCGAACGGGCAGGGTGAGGCGGTCGCGCCCGATTGGGTGGCGAGCGGGCCCGTCGAGGCGGCCGCGCCCGACGGGGCGGCGGCGGATGGGCAGGTCGAGTCGGTTGAGCCGGCGCCGGACGCACCGGCCGAGACGCATCCGGCGGCGGAGACGGGCCGGACGAACGGCGGCGTACGTGGACCCGGCGAGTCGCCGTGGGCGCTGCCGCCGCAGCGGCCCACGAACGGCGGCGCGGAGGCGCCGCGGCCCGCCGCGAACGGCGACCCCGAGCCGGTGCACCCACCGGTGAGCGGCGACCCCGAGACGGTGCGACCGCCCACGACCGACGGCCCCGAGGCCGTACGGGCGGGGCAGCCGGCGCACCAGCCGTTCCCGCCGACCGAGGCACCCGCCCCGCCGACCGAGGTCGCCGGGCAGCAGGTGGAGGGGGCCGGGCAGCCGGTTCCGCCGCATCCGCCCGGACCGTACCCGCCGGTGTTGAACCCGCCCGGTCCGCTGACCCCGACCGCGTACCCGCCCGTCGCGGGAGCGCCGGCCGACCCGTACGCGCCCGGGTACGTGGGCGCCGCCCCGCCGGTCGGGTGGGGCCCCGGGCCGGCCCAGCCCGGCGAGACGGGGGCGGCGCAGCCCGGGACGCCCGGCTGGCACCCGCCGGCCTGGCCGCAGCAGGGCCAGCCGCCCGCGCCGCAGCCGCCGTACCAGGAGGCGGACGGGGTGACCCGGGTGCCGCCGGGCTACCCGGACCAGGCCTGGGCGCCGGGCACGCACGCCCCGCCGACCGCCGAGGACTTCGCCCGGCGCCGCCAGGCGCGGCCGGCCGAGCCGCTGGCCACGATGGGCGTACGGGCGGTGGTCAACCGGATGGGCCTGGTCCGACTCGCACCCGGCCGGCACGAGCAGGAGTTGCGCCGCGACATCGAGATGGTGCGGCGCAACTTCGGCGGCCTGCGCCAGGTGACCGTGGTCAACCCCAAGGGCGGCGCCGGCAAGACGGTCGCCATCCTGCTGCTGGCCATGACGTTCGGCCAGAAGCGCGGCGGCTACGTGCTCGCCTGGGACAACAACGAGACCCAGGGCACGCTCGGAATGCGCGCCCAGCAGGACTTCCACTCCCGTACGGTGCGGGACCTGCTGCGCGACCTGGGCCAGTTCCAGGGCGCGCACGGGCGCGTCGGCGACCTGTCGCAGTACGTGCGCTCGCAGGGCGAGGGGATGTTCGACGTGCTCGCCTCGGACGAGTCGGCGACCGGCGGGGAGATGCTCACCGCCTCGGCGTTCGCCGAGATCCGGGAGGTGGTCAGCCGGTTCTACAAGCTGATCTTCGTGGACACGGGGAACAACGTCCGGGCGCAGAACTGGCAGGCCGCGATGGACGCCACCGACCAGTTGGTGGTCACCATGTCGGCTCGGAACGACTCGGCGGAGACCGCCGCCCGGATGCTGGACCACCTGGAGCAGAGCGGGCGGCAGCGGCTGGTCCGGCAGGCGGTGACGGTGGTGTCCATGCCGCCGTCGCGCAAGGAGATCGACCTGCCGGCCATCCAGGACCACTTCGCCGCCCGCACCCGGGCGGTGCTGCTGGCACCGTACGAGAGGTTGATCGACACGGGCGAGCCGCTCCGGTACGGGCAGCTCTCCTCGGCCACCCGGGACGCCTGGCTGAAGATCGCCGCAGCGGTGGCCGAGGGCCTGTAAGCGGCACCACGGCCGGCCCGACGAGCCGTCGGACCGGCCGTGGTCGGTCGGCGGGGACGGGTCAGTTGCTGGCCAGCGCGTCCGCGGCCGCCGGGTCGCAGTCGCGCAGGAACTGGGCGCAGCGGGCGGCCTCGTCCGCCTCGCCGATCTCGCCCGCGGCCCGGGAGAGCACGTAGAGGCAGCGGAGGAAGCCCCGGTTGGGCGCGTGGGACCAGGGCACCGGGCCGTGCCCCTTCCAGCCGCTGCGGCGCAGCTGGTCGAGGCCGCGGTGATAGCCGGTCCGGGCGTACGCGTACGCCGGGATGACCTGGCCGGCGGCCAGGGCCCGGCTCGCGAGCGCACCCCAGGCCGCGCTGTAGCTGGGGAAGCTGGCCGCGACCGGGGCGTACGCCTCGTCGGTGCCGGCCTCGGCGGCGTCGGCGAGCGCGGCGTCGGCGTCGGCGTCGGCCGGCAGGAGGGTGGCCGGCGGCTCAGGCAACAGGTTCTGCATCGTCCCATTCAACCCGCTTCGCGATGCGGCGCGCCAGGCGGGTCCGCGGACCCGCCTGGCTGAACGGCTGAGGCGTTGGTCACGCCTGTGGTGCCCGCCACCCAACCTGCGGCCCATGCCGCCCGGCAGTATTTTCCACTACAACTATTGGTCCGGAGCCTCCCCAGGACCCGGTTACGCGGGAGCCCGGCGGCCGGCCGCCGGGCTCCCGTCGGTCCGGCACCGGCACGGGGTGCCCGGGACCGGTTTGGCGGGTTGCCCGGGGCGGGCAGGATGGCCTGGTGCCGACCCCACCTCCCGCAGACGTCATCGAACCGACCGACACCAGCTCCCTCGAGATCGAGACCCGCAGCGCGTTCGACCAGCGGTTGACCACCGGCACCCTGGCCGGGTTGACCGTCCAGGGCCTGCGCCTCGACCTCGACCCGGTCCCCGACCTGGCCCGGACGGAGGTGACCGGCACCCTCTTCGTCGGCTGCCGCTTCGCCTCCCGAGAGGTGGGCGCGGACCTGGTCCGGCGCGGCGCGAACGTGGTGCCGCCGTTCTCCGGGCTGCCGTACCCGACCCAGCCGTCGCACCTCTACACGCCGGACGACCTGGCCGCGGGCTTCGCCGAGGGCGGCTTCACCGCCATGTACGACACCCGGGTGTACGAGCACTTCCGGGCGCACGGCGGGGCGCTGCCCGACGTCCGGGAGGCGCTCGGCCAGCGGCTGCACGACCACGGCGTGGACAACGCGCTCGTCGACGCCACCCGCGCCTGGCTGGCCGCGCGCGGGCCGCAGTCGGTGGTGGGCGTGATGGGCGGGCACGCGGTGCCGCGCGGCAGCGTGCCGTACCGGATGGCGGCGGTCCTGGGCTGGGAGCTGGCCCGGGCCGACCGGCTGGTGGTGACCGGCGGCGGGCCGGGCGTGATGGAGGCGGCCAACCTCGGGGCGTACCTGTCGACGCGACCGGCGGAGGAGCTGACGGAGGCGATCGACCTGCTGGCGACCGCGCCGGACTTCACCGACCACGAGCGCTACACCGCCGCCGCGCTGGAGGTCCGCGCCCGGTGGGCGGCGCCGTCGGGCGTGCCCCGGCAGCGCGGGGACCTGGGCTGGGCGCGGGCCGGCGGGCTCGCGATCCCCACCTGGCTGTACGGCCACGAGCCCGCGAACCTGTTCGCCGGTCGGATCGCCAAGTACTTCTCGAACGCGATCCGGGAAGACACGATCCTGCGGCTGGCCCGGGGCGGGATCGTCTTCGCGCCCGGCCGGGCGGGCACCGTGCAGGAGGTGTTCCAGGCGGCCACGAAGACGTACTACGGCACGGACGGGGCGAGCGGCGCGTACGTCTTCCTGGACCGGGCGTACTGGACCCGGGAGCTGCCGGTCGAGTCGCTGCTGCGCCCGCTGCTGGCCGCCTCGCCGTTCGGTGACCTGTCCGGCACGGTGCACCTCACCGACGACGTACGCGAGGCGATCCGGCTGCTGACGGCCGGCTGAACGAGCGCTTCCACCGCGGGCGTCAACAGGGACTCCGTACAGAACGGCGGCCGGCACCCGCTCTCGGTGCCGGCCGCCGTTGTCGTACGTCCCTACTTCATCTTGGTGCCCGCGGAGCGCAGCGCCTCGCAGGCCTCCACGACGCGGGCGGCCATGCCGGCCTCGGCGGCCTTGCCCCAGACGCGCGGGTCGTACATCTTCTTGTTGCCGACCTCGCCGTCGACCTTGAGCACGCCGTCGTAGTTGCGGAACATGTGGTCCGCCACCGGACGGGTGAAGCAGTACTGGGTGTCGGTGTCGATGTTCATCTTCACCACGCCGTAGTCCAGCGCCTCGCGGATCTCGGAGAGCAGCGAGCCGGAGCCGCCGTGGAAGACGAGGCTGAGCGGCTTCTCCTTGCCGTACTTGGCGCCGACCGCGACCTGGATGTCGTGGAGCACCTGGGGGCGGAGCTTGACGTTGCCCGGCTTGTACACGCCGTGCACGTTGCCGAAGGTCAGCGCCGCCATGTAGCGGCCCTTCTCGCCCAGGCCGAGCGCGTCGACCATGGCCAGGCCGTCCTCGACGGTGGTGTAGAGCTTCTCGTTGATGGCGTTCTCGACGCCGTCCTCCTCGCCGCCGACGACGCCGACCTCGATCTCAAGGACGATCTTGCCCTTGGCGGCCTCCGCGAGGAGCTGCTCGGCGATCTCCAGGTTCTCCGCCACCGGAACCGCCGAGCCGTCCCACATGTGCGACTGGAACAGCGGCTCCTCGCCGCGCTTGACGCGCTCCTGCGAGATTCCCATCAGCGGGCGGACGAACTTGTCCAGCTTGTCCTTCGGGCAGTGGTCGGTGTGCAGGGCGATGTTGACCGGGTAGTTCTTGGCGACCTCGTGGGCGTACGCGGCGAACGCCACGGAGCCGGTGACCATGTCCTTGACCGACGGGCCGGACAGGTACTCCGCGCCGCCGGTGGAGACCTGGATGATGCCGTCGCTCTCCGCGTCGGCGAAGCCCTTCAGCGCCGCGTTCAGCGTCTGCGAGGAGGTCACGTTGATCGCGGGGTACGCGAACCTGCCGGCCTTGGCCCGGTCCAGCATCTCGGCGTAAGCCTCGGGGGAAGCGATGGGCATGTCGAACGCTCCTTACTTACCGCTCTCGGCCGTACTGGCCGCTGTCTTCCGTGCGTGCGCCGGACCGCGCTGTCCTCCGCCGGCAGTATCCCGCAGTAGGGACCGGCCGACACAACCGACCCTTCGGTACGTACGCCGTGGCCGGGCCGGGTCGGCGGCTCACCGCTCCCTCCGGGCGTCCGGCACCACCACGCTGATCAGCCAGCTCACCACCGCCATCACGATGGCGCCCCAGAAGGCGGGCCAGAAACCGTCCACCCGGAACGGCAGGTCCAACTGGCGGGCGATCCAGCCGGTGAGCAGGAACAGCAGCGCGTTGACCACCAGGGCGAACAGGCCCAGGGTCAACAGGTAGAAGGCACAGCCCACCACTCTGATCACCGGCCTGAGCACGGCGTTGACCACACCGAAGATCAGCGCCACCACCACGAGGGTGAGGGCCGTCTCGCCCCCGCCCCGGCCGGTCACCTGGACGCCGGGCACCACCAACGCGGTGATCCACAGCGCGACCGCGGTGATCGCCAGCCGGATCAGGAAGCCCACGGCACCCATCCTGGCACCGCGGGTCGGGGCCGGAGGGGCGATTCGGGCGACTCGGCTTCCGCCGCCGCCGAGCGTGGACCCCGCGCAGCCCGTACGGTGTTGGGTAGCTTTCCGCCGGATCGACAGGGAGGGACGATGGCTCAGCCCGAAGAGGACTTCGCCCCGAGCGAGCACCTCGCGCCGGAGGAGCGCGACCCGGAGGCGCCCCCGGCCGACGCCTTAGAGCAGGCCATGTCGACCGACCCGGCCGACGGCGAGCCGGAGCCGAGCCGGGGCCTGGAGGTCGGCGACTGGGACGCGATGGAGCAGGCCCGGGTGGTCGCGGGCGACGAGGAGGACTACCGCTGACCTGACACGGTGACGTGCTCGGGGTGGGCGGTGACCCACTCGGCGAGCCGGTCCTCGCGCAGCGCGGCGAGCAGCGCCGGGGCGGCGGCCGGGTCCGGGGCGAGCTGGGAACTCGGGGCGTCGACCGGGACGGTCGGCAGGCTGAGGCCCACGGCCTCGATGGACCTCAGCTTCGCCGCCAGCGGCAGCAGGTCGAACAACGAGCCGCCGGCGAGGCTGACCGTGACGTCCGGGGCCACCTCGGCCAGCAGCCGCGACAGCCGCACCGGGTCGGTCAACGCGCCCCGCTCGTCGACCCGCCGGAGCAGGGCCGCGGCGAACCGTTGGGCGTTCCGGTCCCGGTCCAGCGTCCCGTCGGGCAGCGACCGGCGCTGCCGGAGCAGGTCGACCGCGCCGTCGCCGTCCAGATGCTGACAGCCAGCCGGGAACACCCGACGGGTGTGGCTGGAGCGGACCTCGTCCGGCAGGCAGAGCCGCACCCCGTCGAGCGCGTCGGTGAGGTCCCGCAGCACCGGGTAGGTCAGCACCGCGCCCGCGTCGATCCTCAGTCCCGTCAACTGGCGTACGGCCTGCTCGGTGAGGCGGTAGCCCTCGGCCAGGTCGGCCCGCCCGTCCGAGCCGCTGCCGAAGGCGAAGGCGGCGTTGAGCTTGTCGGTGCCGTGGCCGGGGACGGGCACCCGGACGTCGCGCGGGAGGGAGAGCAGGTAGAGCCGGCTGCGGTCGGCCGGCAGGTGCAGCAGCAGCACCGAGTCGGCCAGCGGGGGCCGCGCGCCGGACGCCGAGTCGACGCCGAGCAGCAGCAGGTTCACCGCCCCGGCCGGCGGATGCCCGGTCGCCTGCCCGAGAAGCAGATCCCCGCGCGCCGGGCGGTCCTCGGGCACGGCGAGCCGCACCGCGCCCAGCCCGGTGACGGCCAGCAGGGCCAGGGCGGCCGCGCCGACCCGGCGCCGTCGGCGGCGGCTCCGACGGGCAGCGGCGATCCGGTCGATGGCGGCCCGCAACGGGCCGGTGGGCGGGGCGAGCGGTTCGTGCCGGGTGAACGCGGCCCGCAGGTCGTCCTCGATCATGAGCACAGCTCCACATGTTCGGCCCGGAGAGTGGCCAGGGCGCGGGAGATGGACGAGCGGACGGTGCCGACGGCGCAGCCGAGAATCTCGGCGATCTCCGCGTCGGGCAGGTCCTCGTAGTAGCGCAGGACCAGAGTGGCGCGTTGCCGGCGGGGCAGCCGGGCCAGCCAGGTCCAGATCTGGTCCCGGTCCACAGCGCTCTGCGCGTGGTCCGTCGACACCGGGACGGCCTCGTCCGGCTCGGCGCGCAGCAGCACCCGGCGCATCCACGAACCGCGTCGCCAGTCGACGTACTGGTTGGTCAGCATCCGGCGCACGTACCGCTCGGGCGAGTCCGCCCGCACCACCCGGCGCCAGTTCAACTGGACCCGCACCATCGTCTCCTGCACCAGGTCCTGCGCCTGATGCGGGTCGCCGGTCAGCATGACCGCGTACCGCAGCAGCGCGGTCAGCCGCGAGTCGGCGAACTCCTCGTACGTCACTGCACCTCCCGGTGTCCTGCCTGTGATGACGGAACCGGACGGGCAGATCGTTGCGGCGACCCGCTCCCGCACACGTCCCGTCGACTCGTCCCGTATCGGGGCAGCTCAGTCCGCCGCACACAACCAGACGGCGAATGCCGCGGCAGTGGTGGCCGGTCACCGTACGTGGACGGGATGGTCGGACGTTGCGGCAGATGTGACCAACCGTTCGGCCCGTTCGGAAAGGGATCGACGGGCCGGGGTGACCTACGAACTTAAAAGATCCTTAAGATTCACGGGCTCCACCCTGATCCCCACGGGAGGAATCCCCCTCATGCTCAAGCACTCCACTCGGCGCTGGCTGGCCGGACTCGGCGTCGCAGGCGCGCTCGTCGCCGCCTCCGCCACCCCCGCCGCCGCCGAGAAGACCCAGGCCAAGCTCGGTGTTTACACCCCTGACCTGACGATCGCAGCCGACTCCGCCGGCAAGTACCCCAGTGTGATCCTCAGCGCCTCGGCCCCGGTCGTACTACCGGCCGGGTTCACCATCAAGTACGACTACACCGACCTCGCCGGCAAGGTGACCGTCGAAGAAGAGCAGAACAGCGGCTCGGACTGCACCAGCCCGTCCACTGGACTCCTGACCTGCACCCTCCATTACGAGTACAGCCTGGACGAGGGGGGCACCAACATCGCCGGGCTCTTTCAGGTGATCGTCGCACCGACCGACGAGGCGAAGGACGGCGACAGCGGCAAGCTCACCACAACCCTGAGCGGCTCCGGCTTCAAGTCGGTCAGTCACGACGCCACCGTCCGGGTCGGCGAGGGCGTCGATTTGGCCGCCGGTTCCCCCATTCGGCTCTCTCTTCCGCCAGGCAAGGCGTTCACAGCGCCGCTGCGAATCCGCAACAAGGCCGCGGCCGTCGCCAAGGGTGCCAGCGTCATCTTCATGAACGACTACGGCCTGAACGCCGGCAAGCGCTACAGCAACTGCACGTACGTGGATGACGAACTGCGTAGCTGCCAGTTCACCGAGGAACTGCCGGCGGGGCCGACGTTCGGCGCCAACCTGCCGTATCTCCTCGGAAAGGACAGCTTCGCGCCGGGGTTCAAGTACGGGGACATCCTCTGGATGACCCCGGCCGAGTTCGAGGACTACGAGGCCTACCTCGACAGCCGGGGGATCACCCTCGGCGAGCCGGGCACCGACGGCGAGCTGAGCCTCACCAAGGTGGAGGCGCTGAGCGCCCAAAGCGCGCAAGCCGACACTCGGCCAGACAACAACTGGTCCAGCTTGGAGGTCACGGTCACCGGCGAGAACGGCACCGACCTTGAGGCGATTGGAGCCAAGCTCACCGGCAAGGCGGGCGACAAGGTCAAGGCCGCCGTCGGGGTACGCAACAACGGCCCGGCGACGCTCGACTACAGCCGCTCCGGCAGCAGCATCACCTACATGTCGGTCGACGTGCCCGAGGGCACCACCGCCGCCGCGGTGCCGGAGAACTGCGCCCCCGTCAAGGGTGACACCTGGGGCGAGCCGGGTAAGCCGGGCGCCCGCCACTACCGGTGCTACTTCGAGTCGTTCCTGAAGGCGGACGACGAGGCCGTCATGGACTTCGAGCTGCGCATCGACAAGGTAATCGCGAATGCGACCGGCCTCGTGAAGGTGAACGTCCCCTGCCAGTGCGAGGGCGGCTTCTACAAGGACCTGAAGCCCGCCAACGACACCGCAAAGCTCGTGGTGAACGCGACCGACGACGGCGGCGAGGGCGGCGGTGACGGCGGCACCCTGCCGATCACCGGCTCCTCCACCGGCCTGATCGCCGGCATCGGCGCCCTGCTCCTCGTGGCCGGCGTCGGCGGCTACCTGGTGGCCAAGCGCCGCCGCACCCGCTTCGTCGCCTGACAGAAGCCAAGCAACCCAACAGGAACGAGGCAACAAGCAACAACCCAAATGCCCCGCCGACCTCGTGGTCGGCGGGGCACCGCCACGTCTGACAGGCCGACGAGGGACAGCAGCGCAACGCCCGGACGACGCCGGGACCACGACAGGGTTTCCGGGGAGCCCCGCCCGCGCAGGGATCAAGCCTGACCGCCCGGAGCGGGCGGGGCTCCCCGGAAACCCCCACCGAAGCCGAAGCCGAAGCCGACAAAAACCGAACGACACAAGATCGACGAACCTGAGAGCATCGGAAACGTGCTGCTCACCCTCACCACCACGCACCACCCGGCGACCGACCTCGGCTACCTGCTGGTCAAGCACCCCGACCGGGTGCAGAGCTTCGACCTGCCCGCCGGCACCGCGCACGTGTTCTACCCCGAGGCGAACGAGCAGCGCTGCACGGCGGCCCTCCTGGTCGACGTGGATCCGCTGCGGCTGACCGGCGGGCGCGGGCGGAAAGGCGCAAAGACGCAGCAGGCCACGCCGGACACCTTCACCCTCGGCCAGTACGTCAACGACCGCCCGTACGCCGCGTCGAGCCTCCTCTCCTCCGCGCTGGGCCGGGTGTTCCGCTCGGCCCTGCGCGGGGAGTCCCGGGACCGCCCCGAACTGGCGGCCAGCCCGATCCCCCTGGAGGTGCGGGTGCCGGTGCTGCGCTGCCGGGGCGGCGCCGAACTGGCCGAGCGGGTGTTCGCCCCGCTGGGCTGGACGGTGACCGCCGCCCCGATCCCGCTCGACGAGGCGTACCCGGAGTGGGGCGACAGCCGGTACGTCGACCTGACGCTGACCGGCACGCTGCGGCTCGCCGACGCCCTCAACCACCTGTACGTGCTGCTGCCGGTGCTCGACGACGCGAAGCACTACTGGGTGGCGCCCGACGAGATCGACAAGCTGCTCCGGGCGGGCGCGGGCTGGCTCGCCGACCACCCGGAGCGGGGTACCATCACCCGCCGCTACCTGGCCCACCGCCGCGCACTGGCCGGCGAGGCGCTGGCCCGCCTCGCCGAGCAGCGGCTGACCGAGGAGCCGCCCGTCGACAGCGTGGGCGAGGAGGAGGACGAGGCGACGCCGCGCCGGCCGTCGCTCGCGGTACGCCGCCGGGAGGCGGTGCTCGCGGCGCTGGCCGCCGGCGGGGCGACCCGGGTGCTGGACCTGGGCTGCGGCGGCGGCGCGCTGCTGTCGGCTCTGGTCGGCGACCGCCGGTACGCCGAGATCGTCGGCACCGACGTCTCCACCCGGGCGCTCGACATGGCCGCCCGGCGGTTGCGGCTGGACCGGCTGCCGCAGCGGCAGCGGGACCGGATCCGGCTGTGGCAGTCCGCGCTGACCTACCGGGACGACCGCCTGCGCGGGTACGACGCGGCCGTGCTGATGGAGGTGATCGAGCACGTCGACCCGCCGCGCCTGCCGGCGCTGGAGGACGCCGTGTTCGGTCACGCCCGACCGGCGACGGTGGTCGTGACCACGCCGAACGCCGAGTACAACGTCCGCTACGAGGGGCTGGGGGCGGGCCGGTTCCGGCACGCCGATCACCGCTTCGAGTGGACCCGGGCCGAGTTCGCCGCCTGGGTCGAGCGGGTCGGCGCGGCGTACGGCTACACGGCCGAGATCCGGGGCGTCGGCGACGACGACCCCGAGGTGGGCAGCCCGACCCAGCTGGCGGTGCTGACCAGCACTGAGGCAACGACGACCCGGAAGGAGGAGCCGACCCGATGACCACCCTCGACATCCCCGAGCTGGCCCTGGTGGCGCTGGTCGGGGTCTCCGGCTCCGGCAAGTCCACGTTCGCCCGGCGGCACTTCGCGCCGAGTCAGGTGCTCTCCTCGGACGCCTTCCGCGGCATGGTCTCCGACGACGAGAACGACCAGTCGGCCTCCTCGGACGCCTTCGACGCGCTGCACCACGTCGCCGGGCTACGGCTGCGGCGGGGGCGGCTCACGGTCGTGGACGCCACCAACCTTCAGCCGCACGCCCGGGCCGGGCTGGTGCGGGTGGCCCGGGAGCACGACGTCCTGCCGGTCGCGATCGTGCTCGACGTGCCGGAGGCGCTGGCCTGGGAGCGGACCCAGGGCCGGGCCGACCGCACGCACGGCCGGCAGGTGCTCGCCCGGATGCAGCGGGACCTGCGGCGGTCGTACGGGCTGCTGGCCCGGGAGGGGTTCCGCAAGGTGCACGTGCTGCGCGGCGTGGAGGAGATCGACGCCGCCGAGATCCGGTACGAGCGGCTGTTCAACGACCGGCGCGAGCTGACCGGGCCGTTCGACATCGTCGGGGACGTGCACGGCTGCCGCGAGGAGCTGGAGGTGCTGCTGCTGCGGCTGGGCTGGGAACTGCGCCGCGACGACGCGGGCCGCCCGGTGGACGCGGTGCACCCGGCTGGTCGTACCGCGGTCTTCGTGGGTGACCTGGTGGACCGCGGCCCGGACTCGCCCGGGGTGCTCCGCCTGGTGATGGGCATGGTGGCGGCCGGACACGCGATCTGCGTGCCGGGCAACCACGAGCAGAAGCTGCTGCGCAGGCTGCGCGGCCGGGACGTGCGGCTCACCCACGGCCTGGCGGAGACGATGGCCCAGCTGGAGGCGGAGCCGGCGGAGTTCGTGGCGGAGGTGGCCGCGTTCGTCGACGGCCTGGTCAGCCACTTCGTGCTCGACGGCGGCCGGCTGGTGGTGGCGCACGCCGGGCTGAAGGAGGAGTACCACGGCCGCGCGTCCGGCCGGGTGCGGTCTTTCGCGCTGTACGGGGAGACGACGGGCGAGACCGACGAGTACGGCCTGCCGGTGCGCTACCCGTGGGCGCGCGACTACCGCGGCTCGGCCATGGTCGTGTACGGCCACACGCCGACGCCGGAGCCGGAGTGGGTGAACAACACGATCTGCGTCGACACCGGCTGCGTCTTCGGCGGGCGGCTGACGGCGCTGCGCTACCCGGAGCGGGAACTGGTCTCCGTTCCGGCGGTCAAGGAGTGGTACGCCCCGGCCCGGCCGCTGGTCGCGCCGACGCCGACCCGCCCGGACGCGGTGCTGGACCTGGGCGACGTCACGGGCCGCCGGCACGTGGAGCACGCGTACGGGAAGCTGACCGTGCCGGCGGAGAACGCGGCCGCCGCGCTGGAGGTGATGAGCCGGTTCGCGGTCGACCCGCACCGGCTGGTCTGGCTGCCGCCGACCATGGCCCCCTGCTCGACGTCGACGGTCGACGGGTTCCTGGAGCACCCGGCGCAGGCGTTCGCCGACTACCGCGCGGCGGGCGTGGACCGGGTGGTCTGCGAGGAGAAACACATGGGCTCGCGGGCCGTGGTGCTGGTGCAGCGCGACGAGGCCGGCGGACGGTTCGGCGGCGGCGTGGTGCACACCCGCACGGGCCGGCCGTTCTTCGGGCCGCCGCTGGACGCCGAGCTGCTGGCCCGGGTCCGCGCGGCCGTGACCGCGGCCGGGCTCTGGGCCGAGCTGGACACCGACTGGCTGCTGCTCGACTGCGAGCTGCTGCCCTGGTCGGCGAAGGCGGGCGGGCTGATCCGCGAGCAGTACGCCGGCGTGGGCGCGGCCGGGCGGGCCGCCCTGCCGGCGGTGCTCGCCACGCTCGACGCGGCGGCCGGCCGGGGCCTGCCGGTGGCGGGGCTCCGGGAGCGGATGGCCGGGCGACGCGCGGACGTCGAGGCGTACTCGGCGGCGTACCGGGCGTACGTGGGGCCGACCGACGGGCTGCGCGGGGTGACCCTCGCCCCGTTCGCGGTGCTCGCGGGCGCGGGGGTCAGCCACGCCGACCGGGACCACGCCTGGCACCTCGACCTGGCGGACCGGCTGCGCGCGGCGGACCCGGAGTTCTTCACGGCCACCCGGCGGCGGGTCGTCGACCTGGCCGACGCCGCCGCCGAGGCCGCCGCCACCGACTGGTGGCTGGCGCTCACCGCCGACGGCGGGGAGGGCATGGTCGTCAAGCCGTACGCCGGGCTGGCCGCCAGGTCGCCGAAGGGCTCCCTGGTCCAGCCCGGGATCAAGTGCCGCGGCCGGGAGTACCTGCGGCTCATCTACGGGCCGGACTACACCGAGCCGGAGCAGCTCGCCGCGCTGCGTCGCCGGTCGCTGGGCCGCAAGCGCGGGCTGGCCCTGCGGGAGCACGCCCTGGGCCTGGCCGCGCTGGACGCGCTGGCGGCGGACGCCCCGCTCTGGCGCCGCCACGAGCTGGTCTTCGCGATCCTCGCCTGTGAGTCCGAGCCGGTCGACCCCCGGCTCTGAGCCACCACCCCCGCGCCGGCCGGCCCGGCGCGGGGGCACAGGTGGGTTGGGTAACCTGTGTGGCCGTGGACACAGCAGAGAAGGCCCGGACGGTCTCCGAGAGCCTCGCCCTGAACCCGCTCGACCCGAAGGACCTGCTTCACACCTTCGGCCTGGTCGGCGTCTGGGTGATCCTGTTCGCCGAGACGGGCCTGCTGGTCGGGTTCTTCTTCCCGGGCGACTCGCTGCTGTTCCTGGCCGGCGTCGCCGCCTCGCCGGTGGCCGACGCGATCTTCGGCAGCGGCACCCGGCTCTCCCTGGCCGGGCTGCTGATCGGCGGGCCGATCTGCGCCATCGTCGGCGCCCAGCTCGGGCACTGGCTCGGCGCCCGGTACGGCCGGCGGATGTTCGACAAGCCCAACTCCCGGCTGTTCAAGCGGGAGTACGTGGAGAAGGCCGAGTACTACTTCCAGAAGTTCGGCCCGGCCAAGGCCGTGGTGCTGGCCCGGTTCATCCCGATCGTCCGCACGTTCCTCAACCCGGTGGCCGGGGTGCTCGGCATGCCGGCCAAGCAGTTCTTCCTGTGGAACGTGGTCGGCGCGATCGTCTGGGTGGACGGCATCCTGCTGATCGGCTACCTGCTGGCCGACCAGATCTACGAGGCGATCGGCGACAAGATCGACCGGTACATCCTGCCGGTGGTCGCGCTGATCATCGTGATCTCGGTGCTGCCGATCTTCTTCGAGTTCCTGCGGGACCGGCGCGCGCGCAAGCGGGGCGAGGCCGTGACGGTGGTCGCCACGGCGACCGTGGCCGGCGCCATCGAGGCGGCCCGGGACGCCGTCGAGCACCGGCGCCAGGACCAGCCGCAGCAGCCGTACCAGCAGCACCCGTACGGGCAGCCGCAGCAGCCGTACCAGCAGCACCCGTACGGGCAGCCGCCGCAGCAGCAGCCGTACCCGCCGCAGGGCGGCGGGCGCTGGCCGGAGCACGGCGAAGGTCGCTGACCCCGTACCCGACCAGCCAGAACCGAACCGACGCCGCGACGGCGACGGCCGGTCCCCGTGGCGGGGGCCGGCCGTCGTCGAGCCGCGACCGGACAGGTTCGTTCCGGCGAGTTGGAAAGGCAGCTGCTGGTGACGGGCAGGCGTCACCGCCCGGTGGCGCCACCCCTGACACGCCACCCGGCTCCGTCCCCGGTACGGGACGGCCCGGCGCAGAGCCTCAGCGGGCCTTCTTGGTGGCCCGCTTACGCGGCGGGGTCAGCAGATCCGCGATCGTGGCGATCGCGGTCGGCACCAGCCGGTAGTACGCCCAGACACCGCGCTTCTCCCGCTCCAGCAAGCCGGCCTCGGTGAGGATACGCAGGTGGTGGCTGACCGTCGGCTGGGAGAGGCCGAGCGGTGCGGTCAGGTCGCACACGCAGGCCTCCCCCTCGGGGGCCGACTGGATCAGGCTGAGCAGCCGCAGCCGGGCGGGATCGGCAAGGGCCTTGAGGACCCCCGCCAGACGCTCGGCGTCGGCACGTTCGATCGGCTCGCCGGCAAGCGGCGAGATCTGAGGCATGGTCATTTCAGCCAACGCAGTTCCCACGTATTCCATCCTTCCACCAGCAGCATCGATCCGCCTGCATATCAGCAGATCCGAATCGGCAAACTTTTAGGCCACAAGGCCGAGGTCAGCCAGCGTAAAGGCCGCCCGATAGGGCAGTCCGGCGGCTCCAACCGCGTCCCCGGCGCCGCGATCAACAATAACCGCCACGCCCACGACGTGAGCCCCGGCCTCGCGCAGTGCCTCCACCGCGGTCAGCACGCTGCCACCCGTCGTCGACGTATCTTCGACCGCCAATACCCGTCGTCCGGCCACGTCCGGTCCCTCGATGCGACGTTGCAGTCCATGTGTCTTACCCGTTTTGCGGACCACGAACGCATCGAGAGGACGGTCGATCTCCGACGCGGCGTGCAGCATGGCGAGCGCGACCGGGTCCGCGCCCAGGGTCAGACCGCCGACGGCGTCGTACTCCCAGTCGGAGGTCAGGTCGAGCAGCGCCCGACCGACCAACGGCGCGGCCCGGTGATGGAGCGTTACGCGCCGCAGGTCCACGTACCAGTCCGCCTCCCGGCCGGAGGAGAGCACCACCCGCCCGTGGACCACGGCCAGGTCGGTGATGAATTTACGCAGGTCGTCGTGGTCCTCCATGGCGATAGAGGGTACTGCGCAAGTTTGAGAGACGCGTGCGGGGTCCACTCCGCTCAACCATGTGGGCGACCGACGGCCGGCGATCGCCGGCTACTCTGTGCGACCGTGACGGGCGGTGACGGCCGTCCGTCGGCGTCGTACTGTGCGTCGGCTCAGCCCGAACGGGGGTCGTCGCGCCCGCGGGTGTCCCGGGTGAACCGGCGCAGCAGGCTCCGGGGCGCGTACCGCATGCCGGCCACGGCCAGCTTGTAACGCCCGGACGGAACGCTCACGGAACGGCCTTTCCGCAGGTCACGCAGGGCCTCGTCGACCACCTGCGCCGGCTGGAGCCACAGGAACCCGGGTGTTCCGGAGGTGTCGATGCCGACTCGCTCGTGCGCGCCCGTACGCGTGTAGCCGGGGCAGAGGGCCATGACGCGGACCCCGCCGCGCCGGGTGGACAGGTCCACGGACTCGCTGAACGCGGTGACCCACGCCTTGCTGGCCGGGTACGTCGAACCGGGCATGACCGGGGCGAAGCCCGCGACCGAAGAGACATTTATCACTGCCCCGTGACCACGTCGGATCATCGGACCGACTGCGGCCAGGGTCAGCCGCAGCACGGCGTGCACGTTCAGCCGCAGCAGACGCTCCTCCTCCGCCACCGACGAGCGCAGGAAGGGCTGGTTGAGGCTGATGCCGGCGTTGTTGACCAGCAGCTCGACCGGGGAGCCGTCGGCCAGCCGGGCCTCCACGGCGGCGCAGCCGTCGTCGGTGGACAGGTCCGCCGGAAGGACCTCGACGGGGTGGCCGTACCGGTCGGTCAGACCGGCGGCGGCCTCGGCCAGCCGGGCGGCGTCGCGGGCCACCAGCACGAGGGCCCACCCGTCGGCGGCCAGCCGGCGGGCGAACTCGGCGCCGATGCCGCTGGTCGCCCCGGTCACCAGCGCGCGCCGCTCGGCGGGTGCCTGCTCCGACACGGCGGCCCCTCAGCGGAACGGAGACGGGGGCACGGCCGGCGGGAACCCGACCGGGACGGGCGCGGGGCGGGGCCGGCGGAACCACGCGTTCGCCTGCGGCAGGGCCAGCAGCACGGCCACCACGAGGTAGCCGAGCACCTGGCCGACCGACAGCGCCGCGTTGACCGGGACCCACCAGGGCGGGTACGCCTCGGCGAGCTGGCCGAGCAGCTCGGCCGTCGTCCGGTCGCCGCCCAGCCGCAGCGGCGTGGCCCGCTCGCCGACCAGCGTCGCCAGGCCGCAGCAGCCGGCGAGCAGGCCCAGCCCACAGACGCCCCAGGTCGCCACCCGGGCGCCGTTGCGCCGCGCGAGCAGCCCGAGCGCCAGACCCACGAGCAGGGCGCCGACCAGCACGGTCAGGATCGCCGACACGACGACGACGGCCCGGAGCAGCGTGACGAACCCGTCGGTCTCCTCCGGACCGGCGGCCGTGCCGCCGGCCGCCGCGCGGAACCGGTCGACGGTGCCGTCGAGGGTGGCCAGGCCGACGACCGCGTAGGCCAGGGCGCCGACGGCCATCAGCGCCAGCACCGCGGCAGCCAGCCACACCGGCGCGCAGCGACGGGCCGGCGCCTGATCGGGGTACGACACGACAGGTCCCTCCGGTAGGCGTCCGGAAGGAACCTACTCGGAGGGACCGTCGATGTCGCTGTTATCCGATGCTCACCGCGCCGGGCCGACCCGCCGTCCGTCAGCGTGGCGCGGACGGCTCTTCGCCCGGGCGGTCGGCCGGCGGGGTGCCGCCGCCGTCCTGCGGCTGCCCGGGCTCAGACGGGCCGGCGGCCGGCGGGGCCGACGACGGGCCCGTGGTCGGGGGCGCGTACGGCGAGGTGGGCTGGCCCGGGGCCGGCGGATATCCCGGGTCCTGGTATCCGGGGCCCTGGGGGTAGCCCGGAGCCTGCGGGTAGCCGGGAGCCTGCGGGTAGCCGGGAGCCTGCGGGTAGCCGGGAGCCTGCGGGTATCCCGGAACCTGCGGGTAGCCCGGGGACTGGGGGTGGCCGGGGGCCTGCGGGTACGCCGGGTAGGTTCCGCCCGGAACCGGCGGCTCCCAGCCCTGCTGCGGCTTGCGGAAGAACTCGTTCGACGCCGGCAGGGCCAGCAGGATCAGCGCGGCCAGCAGGGCCAGCAGCCCGACCACGTTGAGCGTGACGCCGAGCGGGCCGAGCCACGAGGGCAGTGCCTCCTCCAGCCGGCGCTGGATCTCCTGCCCGCTGGGCACGTCGCCGGACGTCTGGCCGCTGGGGGTGACAAGGCCACCCGCCAGGCCGCTGATCAGGTTCGTGCCGGTGCAGCAGGCCAGGATGCCACCGAGCACCCAGGTCGTGATCCGGGAGCCGTTCTTGCCCCGGTTGTTCAGCACGGCGAGCACCGCCAGCCCGGCCGCGAGCAGCAGGACGAGGACGGCCGCGCCGAGACCGAACGCGAAAGCGATGTCCGCCAGCCCCTCCGCGCCGTTGGCGGAGGTACCGGAGTACGCGTCCCGCAGCACGTCGCGGGTCTTCCCGATGAACGCCAGCGTCAGGATCAGGTTGATCACCTGGATCGCGGCGAAGGACAGCAGCAGGTAGCTGGAAACGGTGACGACGGCCGGACGTGTCCGGGCCGGCGGGCTGTGGGGGTCGACCACGGTTCTCCTTCCTTGGATCGCGCCCACACCGTATCGACTACCGGCCAGCGCGGCACGGGTGGCGACGCCCGGGCGCGCCGACCGGTGGCCGGCGGGCGGCGGATGGCCGGCCACGCCGTCCCGTCCTAGTAGCCGCGCCACTCCACGCGGGCGTACTCCAGGACCCTGGGCTGCAACAGGGTGGACGCGGGCACGTCCAGCCGGCCCCGGTCGGCGGGGAAGCTCGCGGCCGAGCGCAGCGTCCCGGCGTCCAGGAACCGCAGCCGGGGGGCGTCGGCCGGCAGCGCCAGGGCCGGCGGGGCGTCGCCCGGCGCGGCGAGCACGAAGCCCCAGTCACCGAAGCTCGGCACGTCCACGTGGTACGGCACGGTGGCGAAGCCGGCCTCGCGTACCGACGCCTCGATCGACCAGTACGACCGGGGCGCGAAGTACGGCGACCCGGACTGCACCACCAGCCGGCCACCCTCGGCGAGCACCGACCGGACCAGCGCGTAGAACTCGACCGTGTAGAGCTTGGCGGTGGCCGTCTCGTCCGGGTCGGGCAGGTCGGCCACCACCACGTCGAACCGCTCCGCCGCGCCGCGCAGCCAGCCGAACGCGTCGACGTTGACCACCCGCACCCGGGGGTCGGCGAACGCGTCGCCGTTGAGCCGGCGCAGCTGCGGCTCGCTGCGGGCGAGCCGCACCACCGCCGGGTCGAGGTCGACCACCGTGACCCGGCGCACGTCGCCGTACCGCAGGATCTCCCGGACGACCAGCCCGTCCCCCGCCCCGAGCACCAGCACCTCGCCCCGCGGGCCGTTCAGCGCCGGATGCGCCAGCGCCTCGTGGTAGCGGTACTCGTCGATCGAGCTGAACTGGAGGTCGCCGTTGAGGTAGAGCCGCAGGTCGGTGTCGGCGTGGCCGGGCTCCCGCACCGAGCGGGTCAGCACGATCTCCTGGTAGCGGCTGCGCTCGGCGTGCACCACCGGATCCCGGTAGAGCTGCTGCCGGGCGGTCACCTCGAAGTCGCGGGCGGTGATCCAGGCGTACGAGAGGCAGAGGGCGACCACGACGGTGCCGGCGGTGAGCGCGACCCGCGCCCGGCGGCTCAGCTCCGCCCGGAACACCGTGCCCACCAGCGCGAGGCCGGCCACCGCGTTCACCGCCCCGACCACGAGCGCGCCCTTGAGCTGGCCGAAGACCGGCATCAGCAGGAACGGGAAGGCCAGCCCGCCGAGCAGCGCGCCGACGTAGTCGGCGGCGAAGAGGTCCGCCACGGCACTGCCGGCGGACTGCTCGCGGATGCGTTGCAGCAGCACCATGAGCAGCGGGATCTCCGCGCCGATCAGCAGGCCGAGCACGAACGCGGTGCCGACCAGCGCCGGCCCGTACAGGTCGAGCCAGGCGAAGGCGGCGTACAGGCCGAGCACCGAGAGCCCGCCGAGCAGGGCGAGGGTCAGCTCGATCGCGGCGAACGCGGCGGCGGCCCGCGACTGCAACGGCTTGGCGGCGAGCGCACCGACGCCCATCGCGAAGACCATCACGCCGAGCACGATCGACGCCTGCCCGACGGCGTCGCCGATCAGGTAGCTGCCGAGCGCGACCAGGGCCAGCTCGTACACCAGGCCGCAGGCGGCGCAGACGAACACCGCGACCAGCACCGCCGCGCGGGCCAGCCGACAACGGGAGCCGGCGACCGGGCCGCCGTCCGCCGCCGCCGGGGCGTCGACCGTCACGCCTCTTCCCGGGTACGGCCGGAAGCCGCGGCGGCAGCCCTGGCGAGCTGCCGGCGACGCTGCACCAGGCCCACGGTGACGAACAGCGCGGTGACCAGCAGCAGGGCGCCGGTGGCGATCAGGTAGCCCCAGCGGTCCCGCCACAGGTCGGTGCCGGCGTCGGGCAGTGGGGCCCGCGAGGCGGTCGGGTCGGCGGCGGGGGCGGCTGCCGGCTCGACCAGTTCCACCTCGGCGGCGAGCAGCGGCAGCATCACGGCGGCCCTGGTGGTGGCCCAGCCCGGGTCGTCGATGAACACCTCGTCGGTGAGCCCGAACCGCTCCAGCCCGTTCGCCATGCGCGTCAGGTCGCCGACGGAGATGTCGCTGGAACCGCTGACGGCGACGCTCGCGGAGTCGTTGCTCTCGCTGCTCTCCGGAATGTAACCGACCCGGGCGTGCACCTGCAGCCAGCGCGGGCAGGCCGGGTTGCCCTCGACCGCCACCCCGTCGCCGAGGTTGGAGCCGACGCTGAGCGGTTCGTCGTCGTAGGCGTAGAAGTCCTCCAGCACCCAGCCGTAGCAGATGCCCTGGCTGGCGGAGGAGCGCTCGAGGATCGGCACGGTGTCGCCGCGTTCGACCGCGGTCGGGGCGGGCACGTCCGTACCGCCGTCGTCGCCGCCGCCGGCCACACTGAGACCGATGCAGGCGACCATCACCACGGTAGAGATGCCAATGATCCAGGCGCCGGCGGTCTTGCTCGCCTCCGGCTTCCGCCCGCCGTCGGGCTGCGTCCCGGCCATCAGCTGATCGCCGCGGCGATGATCGCGCCGGTGGCCAGGTGCACCACGGCGGACACCCCCACCGCCGGGTGCGGCTCCGGGTCCACCAGCAGCTCGCCGAGCCGGCCCGGGGTCACCGCGTCGAGCAGCACGAACGCCGCCGCCATGATGACCAGGCCGACGATCCCGTACGCGGCCGCGCCGACGAGGCCGAGGACGAAGTCGTCGTCGCTGGCCACGATCGCGGCGACCACGATCGTGCCGACGCCGGCCAGGTTGGACGCGAGCAGCAGCGCGGCGTTGCGGTTGCGCTCGGTCCAGATGAGCTCGTGGAGCTTGCCCGGGGTGGCGACGTCGACCAGCGCGTAGCCGATGCCCATCAGGACGACGCCGACCACGCCGTAGGCGAGGGTGACCAGCAGATCGGTGACGAGGTTCTGCACAGGAGGCTCCAGGGTGAGGGGGTCGTCGGGCTACTTGCCCGAGCCGGGGCCGCCGCCCCGGACCGTGCTGCCGCGTCCCCAGCCCCAGTGCGACCCGACGGTCGAGTGGTAGCGGGGGTAGGCGGTGGACATGCGCTCGAGCAGGATCAGCGAGCCGGCGGCGATCGGCAGGATCACCACCGAGTCGTCGTCGTAGCGCAGGTAGACGCCGCTGCCGTCGACGTACTGGTCGGCCGGCTGCCAGGCGTCGGTCACCTCCTTGGCGACCTGGCTCGGCGACTTCGCCGACGTGTACGCGACCGCGTCGTCGTCGATGTCCCGGCTGACGGCCCGGCTGTAGCGGTCCTCGACGTAGCCGCGCGGGGAGAAGTTGCCGTAGAAGATCGCGAAGGCGGCGACCAGCGCGCCGATGACGGCGAACGCCGCTCCGACCACGAACCACCGTCGGTACGTCACAGGCTTACCACCGTCTCGGTCAGGACCAGCTCGTTGGTCTGGGGGTACGCGTGCCAGGTGTGCCAGCCGACCGTCCCGCCGGGCGGGTCGGGCCGCACCGCGAGGGCGGTCACCGCGTCGACGTCGCCGGGGAAGACCCCGACCAGCGCGTACGGGTCGCCGGCCAGCTCGGCGCGGAGGGCGCCGACCCGGTCGCTGAGCTCTCCGGGCGGCGGGCGGAGCACGGTCGCGGCGAACCGGTAGCCGTTCGCCGCGTCGAGCAGCGTGGCGGGCAGCTCCGGCGGCCGGCCGGGCAGGCACGCGACGGTCTCGGTCAGCTCGGCCCCCGCCGCGCGGAGCACCACCTGGTGCGAGGCACCGAGCAGGCGCAGGCGCAGCCGGAGCCCGGCGGGCAGGTCGAGGTCGAGCACGTGCAGCGCGGGGCGCTCGGCGTCGTCGAGGGCGAGGCTGAGGTCGGCGGCGCGGGTGTCGACGTACGGGGCGTCCAGGGTGACCAGCACAGTCAGTCCACCTTGCCCGGGTCGCCCTGCGGGTACACCATCACCTCGGCGCGGTGCAGCAGCTCGCCCCGGGCGACCTCCCACCCCGCGGTCCCGTACGCCTCGAAGGAGAGCCGGGCCCCATCGGGGGACCGGTAGTCGTGGTAGCGCATGGTGCCGGCCGGGTCGAGGCCGGTCGTCCCGGTGGCAGTGAAGCGCGCGGAGCCGGACTCCTGGCTGGCGAACCGACGCCCGTCGAAATCGACGGTCGGGGCGCCCGGGGTCAGCGTGGCGCTCGGCTCCGCCGTCCAGAGCACCAGCTCCAGGTCCGGGTCCTCCTCGACCGAGAGCCAACGCCGGCCGCCCGCGGCGTCGTCGAGCAGGTGCTCGGACCAGCTCCATCCGCCCTCGTCGAGCCGCACCGAGCCGCGCACCGCGTACGACACGCCGCGGATCTCGACGATGTCGCCGGGACGCAGCCGCCGCGGGTCACCGCGCAGCGCGTCGGCGTCCCGGTCGCGGAACGGATCGCCCGGTGCCTGCGGGCGGGGCCTGGCGCGGGCCTTGCGGAGCGCCACCACGGCGATCACGACGCCGGCCACCCCGACGAGGCACCCCAGCGTCGTCACCAGGTATGCCACGGAACCGTCCACGACCGCCTCCCCACGTGCGTTGGCGGAGACGGTAACAACCGCGCGCACGTCGGGAAACTCTCGCATGACTGGGTGAAGACTCAGGCACCGAGGGTTTCGGGGCGATCGCTGCCGGGCGGCTCGGCGGGGGCCGCCGCGCGGGCCACGTGCACAGCCGGGTCGGGGCAGATCAGGTAGCCCGGCGGGACCGGACAACCGGCCGGCACCCAGGCGCCGGGCTGCGGAACCGTCGGCCCCATCGGATACGGCGCCACAGGCGCCACCATCGGATACGGCCCAGGGGGCCAGCCGGCGTACGGCGACGGCCCGCCCGGCCACTGCTCGGCGCGGGGCCGGAAGTACCGGTTCGCGGACGACAGGGAAAGCAGCAACACCACGGTCGCGGTGAGCAGGTAAACGGTCAGCACGCCGATCCCGCCGACCGGGAAGATCACGTCGTCGTGGGCCTGCTGCCGGTCGTACAGGGTCTCCAGGAACCTCGACTCCTGCCACGGGACATCGTCGGGAAACGGCTCGGGCTCGGCGTCCATCCCCTCATCGAAGCCGAGCGCGAGGACGAACGGGATCACCAGCGCCCCGGAGCACGCCTGGAAGAGGCAGAGCAGCAGTTGCGCGCCGCTGGAGACGTAGACCAGGATGCGCGCGGTGTTCCGGCCCCGGCGCAGCGGCAGGGCGGTGCCGGCGAGCCAGCCGGCGAGAAGCAGGGCGGGTACGCCGAGGAAGAGCGCCCCGACGACGTTGCCCGTCCGCTCGCCCCGCACCTCGGCCGGATCGGCGCCCGGAACCAGCCGGGCCACCTCGTCGATCTGCGCGTCGAACCACACCGCCTCGAACGCCACCATGCCGACCAGCCCGAGCAGCACCGCCACCGCGGCGACCTGCAGCCAGCAGGCGACGGTCACCGAGGTCGGTCGGGGCGGGCGGACCGGGACGGACACGGGTGCGGTCATGGCTCGGACGGTACGGCCCGCGTTCCACGGGCGGCAGCCCCGATCGGCCAGCGCGCCCCTGGCTGGTTGATCAGCTTCCCGCGAGCTGGGCGGTGGCGTACTCGCGCAGCGTCGCCCGCCCCATCAGGCATCCGCTGAACGTGGTGAACTCGCCCCCGTCCTCGCGGAGCCGCTGCCACGCCGCCCGGCCCGCCCCCGCGTCGACCCGGGCGAGCAGTGTCGCGGCGTACGCCTTCCCGGCCGGCGACCCGTGCCCGAGCAACCAGTCGACCTTTTCCCGGGCTGCCCCGGGGCGCTCGTCGAGCGTCCGCTCCAGGTATCGGTACGCCTCGGTCGCGGGCAGCAGCGTGCCGGCTATCCCCACCCCACCGAACGCCAGGGTGTCGGCCCCGGCGAGCTCGTGGACGGCCGCGTCGAGCTCCCGGTCCTTCCTTCCGATCCCCACCATGCCTCCCTACTGCCCGCTCGCGCACTGCCTGACCCTGTTGACCAAGAAGTTTGCGTCACCGATGCGCGGCTCCACGACGCAAACTTCTTGATCACCAGAGGCGGGGCCGGCCGGCCCGTGCGAGGGGGCCGGCCGGGCGGGCTGGTCGGTACGGGTCAGGCGGCGGTGACCGTCAGGCCGTCCTTGGCGTCGGCCAGGTCGACCCGGACCGTGTCGCCGTCGCGGACCGTGCCGGAGAGCAGCGCCCTGGCGAGTTGGTCGCCGATGGCGGACTGCACCAGCCGGCGCAGCGGACGGGCGCCGTAGATCGGGTCGTACCCGTGCTCGGCGAGCCAGGTCCGGGCCGCCTCGGTGATCTCCAGCCCGAGCCGGCGGTCGGCGAGCCGCCGCCGCATCCGCGTCAGCTGGATGTCCACGATGGCGCGCAGGTCGTCGCCCCGCAGGCCGGCGAAGACCACGATGTCGTCGAGGCGGTTGAGGAACTCCGGCTTGAAGTGCGAGCGCACCACGGCGAGCACCCCCTCGCGGCGCTGCTCCTCGGCCAGCGTCAGGTCGCTGATCACCGACGACCCGAGGTTGGAGGTGAGGATCAGGATCGAGTTGCGGAAGTCGACCGTACGGCCCTGGCCATCGGTGAGCCGTCCGTCGTCGAGCACCTGGAGCAGCACGTCGAAGACGTCCGGGTGGGCCTTCTCCACCTCGTCCAGCAGCACCACCGAGTACGGCCGGCGGCGCACCGCCTCGGTGAGCTGCCCGCCCTCCTCATAGCCGACGTATCCGGGCGGGGCGCCTACCAGGCGGGCCACGGAGTGCTTCTCGCCGTACTCGCTCATGTCGATGCGGACCATCGCCCGCTCGTCGTCGAACAGGAACTCGGCGAGGGCCTTGGCCAGCTCGGTCTTGCCGACGCCGGTCGGCCCGAGGAAGAGGAAGCTGCCGGTCGGGCGGTCCGGGTCGGCGACCCCGGCCCGGGCGCGCCGGACCGCGTCGGAGACGGCCGAGACCGCCTCGGGCTGGCCGACCACGCGGGCGCCCAGCGACTCCTCCATCCGGAGCAGCTTCGCGGTCTCGCCCTCCAGCAGGCGGCCGGCGGGAATGCCGGTCCACGAGGCGACGACGGCCGCGATGTCGTCCGCGCCGACCTCCTCCTTGAGCATCGCGCCGTCGGCCTGGAGCCGGGCCAGCTCCTCCTCGGCCTGCTTCAGCTCGGCGTTGAGCGCCGGGATGCGGCCGTACCGCAGCTCGGCGGCCCGTTCCAGCTCGCCGTCGCGCTCGGCCCGCTCGGCCTCGCCGCCGAGCCGCTCCAGCTCCTCCTTGGCGGTGGAGAGCTTGGTGATGTGGCTCTTCTCCAGCTGCCAGCGTTCGGAGAGCGCGGTGAGCTGCTCGCGCTTGTCGGCCAACTCCTTGCGCAGCCGCTCCAGCCGCTCGGCGGAGGCGGCGTCCGGCTCCTTGGCCAGCGCCATCTCCTCGATCTCCAGCCGGCGCACGGCGCGCTCGATCTCGTCCACCTCGACCGGGCGGGAGTCGATCTCCATGCGCAGCCGGGACGCGGACTCGTCGACCAGGTCGATCGCCTTGTCCGGCAGGAACCGGTCGGCGATGTAGCGGTCGGACAGGGCGGCGGCGGCGACCAGCGCCGCGTCGGTGATCCGTACGCCGTGGTGCACCTCGTAGCGTTCCTTGAGGCCGCGCAGGATGCCGATGGTGTCCTCGATCGTCGGCTCGCCGACCAGCACCGGCTGGAAGCGGCGCTCCAGTGCCGGGTCCTTCTCGATGTGCTCGCGGTACTCGTCCAGCGTGGTCGCGCCCACCATGCGCAGCTCGCCGCGGGCGAGCATGGGCTTGAGCATGTTGCCGGCGTCCATCGAGCCCTCGCCCTTGCCGGCGCCGACCACGGTGTGCAGCTCGTCGAGGAACGTGATGACCTGCCCGTCGGAGTTCTTGATCTCCTCCAGCACGGACTTCAGCCGCTCCTCGAACTGGCCGCGGTACTGGGCGCCGGCCACCATCGCGCCGAGGTCGAGCGAGACCAGCTTCTTGTCCCGCAGCGACTCGGGCACGTCGCCGGCCACGATGCGCTGGGCCAGGCCCTCCACGATTGCGGTCTTGCCGACGCCGGGCTCTCCGATCAGCACCGGGTTGTTCTTGGTACGCCGGGACAGCACCTGGATCACCCGGCGAATCTCGGAGTCCCGGCCGATCACCGGGTCGATCTTCCCCTCGCGGGCGCTGGCGGTCAGGTCGACGCCGTACTTGGCCAGCGCCTGGTAGGTCTGCTCGGGGTCGGCGCTGGTGACCCGCCGGTCCCCGCCCCGGACGGTCGGGAAGGCGGCCACCAGGTTCTCCTCGGTCGCGCCGGCGTTGCGCAGCGCGACGGACACCGCGCCGCCGACCCGCGCCAGGCCGGCGAGCAGGTGCTCGGTCGAGGTGTACTCGTCGCCCAGCGGGCGGGCGATCTGCTCGGCGGCGCCGATGGCGTTGACGAACTCCCGGGCCAGGGTGGGCTCGGCGATGCTGGAGCCGCGGGCCGCGGGCAGGGCGTCGACCGTGCGCTGGGCGACCCGGCGCAGCTCGGCGGGGTCGGCCCCGACGGCGCGCAGCAGGCCGGCGGCGGTCGAGCCCTCGGTGTCCAGCAGCGACAGCAGCAGGTGCCAGGGCTCCACGGTGGCGTGACCACGCTGGTTCGCCAGCGCGACGGCACCGGTGATCGTTTCGCGGCTCTTGGTGGTGAGACGTTCCGTGTTCATGGGCTCCCCCGGATCGGCGTGTCCACTGGAAACGACACAACCAGAGTTGAGCCTATTCCGCTCAACCTTGGGAGTGTGAGCTGAGTCACTTGTCGGGCGGCGCGGGCGGGCGCGGGAGGGTGCTGCGGCGACTGTGGAGCTGCCCCGTCTGTGCTATCGCCTGCCGGCCCGGCGCACTTGGCCGGCACGCAGAACGAGCGGAGTCACGGACCCGCAGCCCTTACCACCGAGCTCGCCGCGAGGCCCTGCGCCGCGCGTACCCTCGCCGCGCCGCCTCGATAGGCCGCCTCGATAGCACGAACGGGGCAGCTCCACAGGGCGGAGGAATGGGTCCAGGACGCCAACGCGCCCGACGGCCTCACGGCCCCGGGGCCGCGTCAGGCCGCCTCCAGCGCCACCCGCACCCAGCGGCGGTCCGCGTACCGGCCGGTGGCCAGGAGGAAATCCGCCGGGCCGCGGGCGGCGATCGTGCCGTCGGGCAGGACGGTGAGGTAGTGGTCGCGCCCCGGCGGCCAGCCGAGGGCGTGGTACCGGTCCTCGCCGACCACGCCGGTGCCAGCCGGGCCGTTCACCGCGAGCAGGCCGCCGCCGATCGGCGCGACGGAGGAGATCTCCTCGGGGTGCCCGTCGGCGCGCACCGGCGTCCATCCGCCGTGGAACCGCCAGACCGACGGAAAGCCGCCCCGGTCCCGGCGGTCACCGACCAGCCACGCCTGGCCGTCCGGGTCGGGCCGCACGGCCGGCGGCGGACGTCGCCGACCGAACAGCCGGCCAGCAGCGGTACGACCAGCAGCGCGACCACCCCACGCGGGAGTCGACCGGTCATCGACCTTCTCCTCCCTCTGTACCCTTGCCGACGTGCGAGTACGTGTCGAACAGACTGCCCTGCCCGGGATCGGCGTGCGTCACGACCTGGTGACGGAATCCGGACGCCGGCTCGGCGTGGTCTCCCACCGCAATGGCCGCCGTGACCTCGTCCTGTACGACCCGGACGATCCCGACTCCTGTCAGGCCGACATACCCCTGACAGACGACGAGGCGGAGGCGTTGGCCGACATCCTCGGCGCCTCGCTGATGCTCGGGCAGCTCTCCGGCCTGCGCGACCAGGCGGCCGGGCTGCTCACCGAGCAGATCGCCATCCCCGCCGGCTCGAAGTACGTCAACCGGCGGCTGGGCGACACCAAGGCGCGCACCCGCACCAGCGCCTCGATCGTGGCCGTGCTGCGCCACGGCGAGGTGATCGTCTCGCCGGACCCCGCCTTCCGCTTCGACGCCGGTGACGTGGTGGTCGTGGTCGGTACCCGCCAGGGGCTCGACGGCGTCAGCGCCATCCTGGCCGACAGCGACCCGGACGGCTGAGGCGCGGATGCACGAGACCAAAACACTGCTCATCGAGGTCGGGGCCCTGCTGTTCCTGCTGGGGCTCCTCGGCCGGTTCGGCCGCCGGATCGGCCTCTCACCCATTCCGCTCTACCTGCTCGCCGGGCTCGTCTTCGGGCACGGCGGCATCGAGCCGCTCGCCGCCAGCGAGGAGTTCTTCGCCGTCGGCGCCGAGATCGGCGTGATCCTGCTGCTCGTCATGCTCGGCCTGGAGTACTCGGCCGGCGAACTGGTCGGCAACCTCCGCTCGGCGGCGCCCGCCGGTCTGCTCGACGGGCTGCTCAACGCCCTGCCCGGCGCGGCCTTCGCCCTGCTGCTCGGCTGGAACTGGGTGGCCGCCGTCGTGCTGGCCGGCATCACCTGGGTCTCCTCGTCCGGGGTGATCGCCAAGGTGCTGGCCGACCTGGGCCGCCTCGGTAACCGGGAGACCCCGGTCGTCCTCTCGGTGCTGGTCATCGAGGACCTGGCGATGGCGCTCTACCTGCCGCTGCTCACCGCCGTGCTCGCCGGCAGCGGCCTACTGGGCGGCGGCATCGCGCTCGCCGTGGCGGTCGGCACGGTGCTGCTGGTGCTGGTGGTCGCGATCCGGTACGGCCACCTGATCTCCTCGGCCATGTCGGCCAAGGACCCGGAGGCGCTGCTGCTGGGCGTGCTCGGGCTGACCCTGCTGGTCGCCGGCGTCGCGGCGAAGCTCCAGGTGTCGGCGGCGGTCGGCGCGTTCCTCGTCGGCATCGCCCTCTCCGGCCCGGTCGCACACCACGCGACCGAGATGCTCTCCCCGCTACGCGATCTCTTCGCCGCGGTCTTCTTCCTCTTCTTCGGGCTGGTCACCGACCCGCGGGACATCCCGCCGGTGCTGCTGCCGGCGCTCGGGCTGGCCCTGGTGACGATGGCGACGAAGACGCTCACCGGCTACCTGGCCGCCCGGCGGGTGGGGATCAAGGAGCCCGGTCGATGGCGGGCCGGCCTGGCCCTGGTGCCGCGCGGGGAGTTCTCGATCGTCATCGCGGGGCTCGCCGTGGCCGCCGGGAGCGTCGAGCCGAAGCTCGCGGCGCTGGCGACGACGTACGTGCTGATCACCGTGGTGACCGGGCCGATGCTGGCCCGGCTGCCGGACTTCGCCTGGTTCAAGCGGTGGCTGCGGAGGCGGGCAGCCCGCCAGCGGACGCAGCCGGCGGTCAGCGCCGCCGACTGACGCCGGACCGCCGGACCGCACAGGGGCCGGGTCGACCGTACGGTCGGCCCGGCCCTGTCCGTCGGGCCATCGAATGTGTTCGGCCCTTCCACTGGTCGATGGCGCGGGTTACGGTTTCGCCCCAACAGCCAGGGTCCACGGGCGGCCGGTCCCCCGCGGACGCGACCGGAAGGTTGGCCGGTGAACGTGCAGGAGTCGACGTTCCGCGGCTTCGCCAACCCCGTCGACCCATCCCCGGCGGAGTTGCGGGCGTGGGCGTACCAGCCGGATTCGGTGCCGCTGGCGTCGATGCCGCCGGACTGGGACCTGCTGCTGGCCGGGGACCATCTGGTGCAGACCCTCTTCGCGCTGGCAATGGACCCGGCCTGCCCGGCCCGCCGATTCACCCTGCACTGCCTCTACATCTACGCCGCCGACGCCATCCGGACGAACTTCCGCGCCCACCCGAAGCGGCGCTTCCGGAAGCTGGTCGAGCAGGCCGAGCGCGACGGCGACCAGTTGATGCGGACCTGGGCGCACAACAGCCGCGTGCTGACGGCCCGGCCGGACCTCTTCGCCTACCGGGACTGGTGCGAGGGCGGCCTGGTACGGGAGAACCGCCGCCTCTAGTACGTGATGACTGGCGGGGCGCACCCCCCCGGTGCGCCCCGCCAGTCCGTCGCACACCCGCTACGGGTGCACGACCAGGTTCCCGCCGTCGACCGCGGTGGTCGGATCCGCGGTCAGCGGGGCACCGGGCTGGGTGTCGTACACGACGGTCCCGGTCGCGACCTCCCACACCTTCACCCGGATCCGGTCCGGGCCGCCGACCACGGCGCCGTCGACCACGCTGACCAGGAAGGCGTAGCCGCTGCGCCCGCCGAGCGTTCCGGTGCCCCGGTACTGCGCCCGGCCCGGCCCGACGGTCAGCCACTCGTAGCTGGTGCTGTGCAGGTCCAGCCCGGCGTCCCGCACCGACAGCTGCGTCTCCCCGCTGGGCGTGGTGGCGTCCTTCTCGTACCGGGCGACGAAGCCGAGGGATGCCTTCTGGTCGCCCACGGTCAGGCGGACACCGCCGGTGACGAAGCCGCCGTCCGGGTCGTACACGACGACGTACGCCTCGGCGTCCCCCACGTCGACCGTGCTCCCGCTGCCGCCGTCGTCGTCGGTCACGGTCAGTTGCAGCGGATACACCCCCGGCTCCGTGAACCGCCGGGTGGCCGTAACCGTGCCGGACCCGTCCCGCTCGTCGACCGCGCCCGGCACCGCCACGCCGTCCACCAGCCACCGCGCCGTGTGGGTGTCCTTCCGGCCGGCGTCGGTGAAGGAGCCGGCCAGTCGCACCTCCGTGCCCACGGGCACGACCAGGCCCGAGGTGGGCGCGTCGATGCGTACCCGCGGTGCGGCGTTGAGCACGACGACCCGGACGGTGCCGCTGTCCGTGCCCCCGCGGCCGTCGTCCGCCCGGAGCGTGACGGTGTGCTCGCCGTCCTCGGCGTAGGTGTGGTCGAGGACGAACCGGCCGTCCCGCACCTGGACCGGCCCCGGCTCCGTACCGTCGCCGTAGTCCACGGTGACGGTGACGGCGTCGCCGTCCGGGTCGGTGACCGAACCCGGCATCGACAGCGGCTCGCCCTCGGCCGGCGTGGCGGCCGGCGGCATCCACTCCAGGTGGGGCGCCTCGTTACGGGCCCGGACGGTCACGGTGAAGCTCGCCGCGCCGACCCCGCCGTCGTCGTCACGGGCGGTCACGGTCACGGTGTACGTGCCGGCCGTGGCGTAGCCGTGGGAGAGCGCGAAGGTACGGTCCGCGCCGAGCGGCAGCGGCTGCGCACCGGTGCCGTCGCCGTAGTCCACCGTCGCGGTCACGGCGTCCACCGCGCTCGGGTCGGTGACCGAGCCGTTCCGGGTCAGCGTGCCGCCCGGTTCCAGGGTCGCGTCCGGCCCGACCGAGACCGTCGGCGCGACGTTCGCCACGGTGAACGGCGCCGGGGCGAAGCCCACCTCGCCCTTGCTGTCCGTCACGATCACGGCCGCCGTGTCCGAGAAGTTGTCGCTGTACGTCCAGGTCGCCGTCACCGTCCCGCTGCCGTCCCGCTCGCCCACCTTCGCGGGGATCGGTCCGGGCATCGGCTGGCGGGGCCAGACCACCTGGGCGGTGTGGGTGTCGGCGGTGTCCGCGTCGGTGAACGGCACCGTGAGGACGACCTCGGAGCCCTCTGGCACGGTCACCGGGGCGGGACTCGTCACGACGGGCCGGGCGTTCGCGGCGATCCCGTTGCCGTCGACCGCCACGGTCAGCGTGGTCACCTCGGTGGTTATCTTCACGGTGCCGGTCCGCGTCCCCAGGGCGGTTGGCGTGAACGTCACCTGCACCAGGCACGACGCCTCGGGCGCCAGGACGGCGGGGCAGCTGGTCGACGCGGCGAAGTCGCCGGTCGCGGACACCCCGGTCACCGGCAGCGGCACGCTGAGCCGGTTGGTCAGCGTGACGGTGGACGGGTAGCTGGTGGAGCCCACCCACTGGTCCCAGAACTTCAGCGCGGTCCTGTCGAGCAGCTGGACCACGGTCGTCGTCGCGGTCGCGGAGTCGTTGTCGCGGGTCAGGTCCGGCACCGGTCGGGACCAGGCCTGAGCCGTCGCGGTCAGCGTGGCGCCGGGCCCGGCCGTGACCGTTCCCCGCACCGTGAGCCGCACCGACTCGCCGCCGGCCAGCTCGGACAGGACCACGGAACGCAGGGTGGTGTCGGCCTCGCAGGCCTCCCCGGTGCTCACGGTGCAACCGGTGACGGTGACCCCGTCGGGCAGGAGCGTCTCCAGGTGCACGGCCGTGGCGGTGTCGGGCCCGGCGTTGGTCACCGTGGTCGTCCAGGTGACCGGGGCGCCCGGGGCGGTGGTGGGCGCCGAGACGGCCTGCTCGACGTCGAGGTCGGCGGTCGCCGTGACCGGCGTCAGCAGCAGGGGCCGAGCCACCCGCAGCACCGTCTTCGGGTCACCGGGCTTGCGGGTGGTCACCGATCCGTTCACCAGGATCTGTCCGCGCTCGTTGACGTCGACGGCCGAGGTCAGGCCCACGCAGGGCGAGCTGTAGACCTCCTCTCCCTCGCCCTGGCAGCCGCCGCCGGCCAGGCTGGCCAGCTCGTACTTGACGCCGTCCTGCCAGAGCACGGCCCGGCCGGTCGAGTCCCACGACAGCGTCTGCCCCGTGCCGACCACCAGGCCGGACTCGTTCACCGCGTACGCGACGCCGCGCCCGAGGTCGGTGGTCTTCCCGTCCCGGGAGACGAAGGCGTTCTTCTGGTCGTAGGTCCCCAGGGTGCAGACCTCCCCGACCACGGTGCCGTTGTCGGCGATGTCGTGCGCCCGGCTGCCGTCGGCCGCGCAGGCGGTCGGGACGGCGACGGGGCTGACCTCGCCGTCGGCCCAGACCGCCGCCCGCCAGCCGTTCGGCACGTACTCGTGCCCGACCACCGCCCCCGAGGCGTTGATGCCGGCCCGGGTCGGTGCGGTGTCGAACGCGATGTCCTGGGTGGCGACCGTCCGCTCGCCCGAGGCGTTCCAGCGGACCGCCCACCACCGGTAGTCCCAGTCGGGGTCCTGCTCCATCGAGTATCCGACGATCTCGCCGTCGTCGTTGATGCCGTACGCGCTGGCGAAGCCGCCGCCGACCGCGTCGGGCATGGCGGGCAGCGCGGTCATCCGGCCGTCCGCCCAGCGGAAGGCGTGCCAGCCGTCCTTGTGGTCGCTGCCGCGGTTGACCTCCTCGCTGGTGCCGACCACGACGCCGTCGTTGTTGATGTCGCCGGCGAAGCTGACGCACTGCCCGTCCGCGCCGCTGCTGGTGGTGCAGGGCAGGGTGCCGAGGTTGCGCATCGTCCCGTCCTCCCAGAGGAAGGCGCGGGCGGTCTTGCTGCCGTCCCGGCGGACCACGATCGTCCGGCCGACGACCTGGCCCCTGTCGTTGAGCGCGAGGCCCTCGACCGAGTCCTGCGGATCCGGGGAGAGGCTGCCCAGGTCGGTGATGGCGTAGGTCAGGAAGCGGGCGACCACCGTGTGGTCCCGGTCCATCTTCAGCTTCAGGTCCCGGGTCGTGCCAGCGGGCTTGCCGTCCACGGTCCAGCCCTGGAGCAGGAAGCCGGGCTTCGGCGCGGCGTGCAGGGTCACCTCCGTGCCGGCCGGGTACTCGTCCTGCTGCGGCTCGACGGTCACCTGACCGCCGGGCCCGGCCTCCACCGACAGGGTGTACGAGCCCGTGTCGACCGGCTCCACCTCGACGGCGGTGCGGCCCACCCGGGTGCCCCGGTCGGACTTCGCCGTCACGACGACCGAGTGCGGGCCGGCGCCCAGCACGAGCGTGCCGGCGTACACGCCGTCGCCGGCGGCGCCGTCGTCGTGGCCGCCGTCGTCGTGCAGGGTCAGCTCGGCACGGTCGCCCCGCTCACCGAGCACCACCGCCTCGACGTCGGCCCCCGGCACGGCCTTGCCGTCGTGGTCGAGCCGGGCGGACACCCGCACGGTGCCGTCCGGGGCGACCTGCGCCGCCGTCGCCTCGACGGTGAGCGGGTTGCCCGCGATCCAGGCGCTCAGCGGCACCCGCGCCTCGCCGGTGCCCGTGTTCGTCAGCCGGAGCGTCCAGCGACCGGCCGCGGGGTCGTCGACGACGAGCCCGCGGAAGGGCTGGTCGGCGTCGGCCGCGGCCGGGGAGCTGCCGCGCTCGGCGCCGGAGGGGTCGAGCAGGGTGACGCCGACCGACGGCGGCGCCATGGCGACCACGCCGGCCTGCTCGCCGGTGGGCACGTCGAGCGGTACGTCGACCGTCGCGCCGGCCGGGACGGCCGGAACCGCGGCGCCGATCCCCTGCGGGGCCACGATCGGGGCCCGCTCCTCCCCGGGTACGAGGTTGGTGCGGTCCGGGGTGTCGTTCTGCCGGGGGTCGCGGGCCAGGCGGGGCAGGACGTACGAGGTGAAGTCGGCGAGTTCCTCGGTCATCGAGGTGTGGAAGCTGTCGGACTCCGGCACGTCCTCGTAGACGTACCGGGCGCTGTCCCGGGTGACGACGCCGTCGCCCACCCCGTGGAAGTAGCACGGCACCACGTGCCCCACTCCGACCATGTTGGAGAAGGTCACCCCGCGCCGGTCGGTGATGTTCGGGTTGAACGAGGTCGCGACGTAGGCGGTGCTGAGCTGCTGGGTGGCGGGCATCAGCGGGGCTTCCTCACCGGCGATCGCCGCGGTGTCCAGGGCCAGGTCCGCGCAGGGCGAGCCCATGTTGGGGGTACCCATCATGATCAGCCGGTTGACCACCGGGCGGGAGTCCTTCGACTCCGGCATCAGCTCCTGCACGTACCAGCGGGAGATCAGACCGCCCATCGAGTGGGCGACGACGTCGACGTGCCAGGCGTCGGTCCGTGCCCGGACGCCGTCGATGTACGCCGCCTCCTGCCGCGCGTTCTCCGAGATCGTGTTCGTACGCTCGAACGGCGCGTCCAGCGAGCCGGTCCTGAGCACCCCCACCTCCTGGCCGTCGCCGACCGCCCAGCCGTGCAGCAGCGGGTGCGCCGATTCGAGGAACGGCTGGTACTTGCCCCAGGACGACGCGGCGTTGCTCTTGTAGCCGTGGACCAGGATCACCGGCCGCGGCTTCACCAGCAGCGGGATCTCCCTGGCGTCGCGGACCCTGTCCGACACGCGCAGCCGGACGATCAGGCGTCGCGGGTCGGGGTGGGCGCTGCCGTCGCGGTTCCACGCCAGGCCCACGGTGTCCCAGCGGAACTGGCGGGTCAGGCTCTCCCCCGGGTCGAGGACGTCGAGCCGCTTGCCGTTCTCCACCACCTCGCCGGTCTCGGCGTCGACGAGCTCGACCGTGGTGATGCTGGCCAGCTCACTGCGGTTGGTGAACCGTACGGTCACCCGGACCGTGTTGCCGTCGGTGGTGCCGTTGCGGGTGGCGTCCACCCACGTGCCACTCGGGTACTCCTGGTGCTCGACGCGGACGCTGTCGAGCACCGGCCCCTCGCCGAGGGTCATGACGAACGCGTGCCGGGCCCAGTCGCCGTTGCGGCGGCCGTAGCCGCTGATCTGCCCGGCGTCGTTGATGCCGGTGGCTGCCACCAGTTCCCAGTCGCTGCCCTCGGGCAGCAGGGTGTTGAGGTCGGTGACCCCGCCGTCCTGGAACAGCGCCGCGTGGTCGTACGTGAGGTTCTGCATCCGCATCGCGCCGACGCCGGCACCGGCCTCGTTGAGCGCGTTGACCTCCCCGCCGTAGCTGGTGCGGTAGAGGGCCGGAATGCCGTTGGCCTGCCAGATGACCGGCTGGTGGCCGCCGCTGCCGGGCTCGCCGCCCCAGCCGGCGACCTGACCGGCGTCGTTGACGTCGAAGGCCTGCGAGCGCCCGCCGAGCGGGGAGGCCAGGGCGTCGTCGGCGGAGATCGGCTTGCCGGGCCTGGTACGGAAGGCGCGGGGCGACAGCACGTCCGGCGCCGGGTCGGTGTCGGAGACACCCACGACCACGCCCTCGTCGTTGACCCCGTCGGCGTGGGTCTGCCCGCCGCCGAGGCTGCCCAGGCGCAGCACCTCGCCCTGCGGGTCCCGGACCCAGTCGCCGCCGGCGACGAAGCCGGTGTCGCTGATCGCCTCCGCGCTCAGCAGGTCGAGCTTGGTGACGGCGCCGTCGCGGTAGAGGAACGAGCCGGCGCTCTCGCCGGAGCCGGTCCAGAAGCCCACCGCGTCGCCGGCGTCGTTCACGTCCCGGGTGGTGCTGCCACCGGCGCCGGGAATGAGGGGGTGCAGGTCGACGGGGGGCTTCCCGGCCTGGAGCAGCAGGGCGCTGGTGTGCGAGTCGACCCCCTCGATCCACCGGCCGGCGGCGACGAGCCCGGCGTCGTTCAGCTCTCCGACGGCCGTGCTGACGTCGTTGAGCCGCCCCATGACGCCGAGGTCGACGATGGTGACGGTGGGGGTGGAGGCGGCGGCCGTCGCTTGTGGCGGCGCCGTCACCGCCCCGAGCAGGGGCACCGCCACCACGCCGGCAAGTAGCGCGGCGAGGCGTCGGCGGGCGGACAGGGTGAAGGACATGCGGGTCTCCGGGCATGGTGAGGCAACATGGGGACCCTGTCAGCCGGCGCTTGCGGGGCGCTTGCGCGACGCTTGCCGGAGCCATGCGGCGCGGTCGAGCGGGCCGTAAAGCCTGGTCACGCGGCGCGGTCGGCCCGGGCGTGGGCCCGGTCACACCGCGCGTCGCCGGCCGGGCGGAGCCTGGTCACACCGCGCGTCGCCGGCCGGGCGGAGCCTGGTCACACCGCGCGTCGCCGGCCGGGCGGAGCCTGGTCACACCGCGCGTCGCCGCGTCCTCGACCGGGCCGGGAACCCGGCCACGCCGCGCCCTCAGGCAGGCCGGTCCACCGAGTACAGCGGACGGGGCCCGCGCAGCCGGGCCACGAAGAGTGCCGCGCCCTGCTGCTGACCGATTTCCAGCCCGCGCCGCACCGCCGCCGACGCCGCCTCGGGCTCACCCAGTCGTTCGAGCGTCCGGGCGCGCAGCCGGTACAGCTCGACCAGGAAGAACTCCTCGCCGTTGCGGTCCGACGCCGCGATGCCCCGGTCGATCGCGGCCAGCGCCTGCTCGGGGCAGCCGGCGAGCAGTTCCAACTCACCGAGTACGCCGAGCAGCAGATGACCGAACATCGCCCCGGCCCCGGCGAACACCTCGACCGCGGTCCGCACCTCGTCGATCCCCGCCGGGTCGCCACCGCGTACGCGCCCCCAGCCGAGCGGGCCCAGGGAGAACGCTTCGAGCTGGGCGAAGCCCCGCTCGCGGCAGATCGCGAGGCCCTCGGCCGCGGCGTCGAACGCGCCCGCCGCGTCGTCGAGCCACAGCCGCCGCCACGACTCCAGCACCTGCAGGTACGCCTTCGTGTACGGATCGCCCAGCTCCTCGCCGCGGCGGCGCGCCGCCGCGGCCGTCCGCGTTGACTCGTCGGGCAGGCCGAGCATCGCCAGCACGATGGAGAGCCAGCCCCGGCTGGTGGCCGCCGGGTGCTGGAGGAAGATGTCCAGCCGGATGGCCGCGGCGTGCCGGTCGGCGAGCGGCACGCACGCCTCCAACTCCGCCCGTGCCTCGGCGAGCCGGCCCTGATGCCAGCGGACCTGCCCCCTGGCGTGCAGCGCCGCGATGCGCAGCATGGCGTCGTCGCGTTCGGCGGCGGCCAGGTCCAGCTCCACCACGGCCCGGTCGGCGTCCCCGATCCGCCCGCTGACCAGCGCGGTTCCCCAGATCCCCCAGAGTGCCGAGAGCAGGTCGTCGACCGAGCCGGCGGCACGCGAGAGCGCGAGCGCGAGGCGGCGCTGCTCGGCGACGGCCGGCGCGTCGTAGCCCAGGGAGAGGGTGAGCAGGGAACCGAGGGCCGTGCGGGCCTGCAACTCCAGCTCCCGGCCCGGTTGGCCGGGCACCAGGACGATCCGGTCCAGCGCGGCCCGCAGGTGGCGCTCCGCCTCGTCGAAGGCCCAGCGGCCGCGGGCGTGTTCGGCGGCCAGCAGCGTGTACCCGACGCACCGCTGCGGGTCGCTGCCGCTGGCGGCCAGGTGGTGGGCGAGCACGGCCGCGTGCTCCGGCAGGCTGTCCGGGTACCGCGCCTCGATCGCGTCGGCGGCCCGGTCGTGCAGCCGGGCGCGGCGGGCCCGGGGCACCTCGGCGAGCAGCGTCTCCTGGACCAGCGCGTGCGCGAACCGGAACCGCGGCACCGCCGCCTGCTCCTCGCCGAGCAGACCCGAGCGCAGGGCCCGGTCCACGGCGGCGTCGATGGTCGGCGCGGGCACCCCGGCGACCGCCTCCAGCAGCGGCAGGTCGAAGACCCGCCCGGCCACCGCGGCGGCCTCCAGCACCGCCCGGTCCGCCGGCTCGACCCGGCGCAACCGCCGGGCCACCGCCTCCCGGACCCCCGCCGGCACGACGCCGCCGTCGAGAACCGCGTCCGGGCCGCCGAGACGGACCACCTGGGTGATGAAGAAGGGGTTGCCGTCCGTACGCGCCGCCACCGCGCTCGCCACCTCCGGCGACACCGGCCTGCCGGTCGCCTCGGTGATGTACGTGCGTACGTCGTCGACGCCGAGGCCGTGGAGGGTGACCCGGTGGGCGCCGATCCGGGCGAGACCCGCGAGCAGGTGCCCACTCGGGTCCTCGGTGACGTCGTTGGGCAGCCGTACCGTGGCCACGACGGCGACGGGCGCGTCGCGCAGGTGCGCGGCGACGAGTTCGAGCAGGTGCAACGACTCCTGGTCGGCCCAGTGCAGATCCTCGAGCACGACGAGCAGCGGCCGGCGGCGGGCCGCGGCGGCGAGCAGCGCCACCACGGCGTCGACGAGCTGGGCGCGGGCCTGGGCCGGGCTGGTCGTGTCGAGGCTCGCGCCGTGTCCGCCCGGGTCCGGAAGCAGGAGCGCCGCCGGGGCGGCACGACCGGACAGCAGTTCCCGCCCGTCCGGGCCGTCCTCGACGATCTCGCGCAGCGCCTGCGTCCACGGCCACAGGTCCGGCGCGCCCTCGTGTTCCCAGCAGCGGCCCCACACCACGAGGGCGCCGGCCGCGCTGGCGCGTGCCGCGGCCTCCTCGGCCAACCGGGTCTTGCCGATGCCCGCCTCGCCGGTCAGCGTCACCACGGTGGGGACGCCGGCCCGGGCGGCGGCGAGCGCGGCGTCGAGGCGGGCCAGTTCCTCGTCGCGCCCCACCACCGGCGGCCTGGCCGGCGCCGGGGCGGCCAGCCGGGCCGGCGCGGCGGGTCGCGGGGCGGGGACCGGGGCGGCCAGCCCGGCCGGCGCGGCGGGTCGCGGGGCGGGGACCGGGGCCGCGGTCACGGCGGCGACCGGCAGGTCGAGCGCCGGGTCCTGGCGGAGCACCCGTTCGTAGAGCTGCTGCAGTTCCCGGCCTGGGTCGACACCGAGTTCCTCGGCGAGCAGCGTGCGACCCTCGACGTACACCGCGAGCGCGTCGGCCTGCCGGCCGCTGCGATAGAGCGCGAGCATGAGCGCGCCGCGCAGCCGCTCCCGCAGGGGCGCCCCGGCCACGGCGGCGAGCAGTTCGTCGGCGAGCTGCGCGTGTCGGCCGAGGGCGAGGTCGAGTTCGGCCGCCAACTCCCGGGCGGACCAGCGCCCCTCGTCCAGGCGCACCGCCTCCGCGCGTACGGCGGGCACGGAGATGTCCGCGTAGGCCGGACCACGCCACAGGGTGAGGCCCTCGGCGAGGACCTGTCGGGCGTCGGCGGGGCGGCCGGCGTCGCGCAGCTCGTGGGCGGCGCGTACGGCCCGTTCGAAGCCGGTCACGTCGACAGCGGTCTCGGGTACGGCCAGCAGGTACCCGGACGGCCGGGTGGCGAGGATCTCGGCGGCCGGTACGCCGGCCCCGTCGAGCAGCCGGCGCAGCCGGGAGACGTACGCCTGCAGGCTGCCCCGGGCGCTCGCCACCGGCTTGTCGGCCCACAGCCGGTCGACGAGGGTCGAGGCGGGCACCACCCGGTTGGCGTCGAGCAGCAGGGCGGCGACCAGCGTACGCAGCTGGGCGGCGCCGAGGTCGAGCGGTGCGTTCCCGACGCGCACCTCGACGGGTCCGAGCACGCGGAACTCGATCGCACCGATCCGCTGCCCAGCCACCCCGTCCACTTCGCTCCTCCCGCCGGTCGCGCGCAAACCGGCACGCCGGAGGCATGCTGCCACGGTGGGCCGCCCGAGCGACTCGACCATTCGGGCCGGCTGACGGGTGATCCGGGTTGTCACCCGCAGCAGGTCGGTCAGCAGGACAAGTAGGACGTACGAGATCGGACGCCGCCCTGGCTGTCGATGTCGGCGACATGGCGGCATCCGAGCGCTCGGACACCCCCATGTCGCCGACATGGGTGGATCACCCGCACCCCACGACGGACGGGCCGGGACCCCCCGTGGGTCCCGGCCCGTCGGCGTACCGGCTGTCAGGCGGGTGATCCGCCCCGCCGCGCTTCCTCCTGCCGGCGCCGCGCGTCGATCCGCCCCTTGTCGACGCCGTGGTCGGCCTGGCCGGCGAACAGGCCGTTCTTGATCTTCTCGGCGAACCGACTGTCGCTCATCTTGTCGTTGAACCGTCGTTCGGTGATCTCGTCGAACTTCTCCCGGACCGACTCGGCGACCCGGTTGAGTCGTTCCTCCGCCTGCTGCGCCACCTTCTCGCCCGGTTTCGACATGGCTCTCCCTCGCCCGCGCGGTCGATCCACCCCGGTGTGACGGACCCGTGTCACGCGTACGGGACCCTGATCCCGAGGTTAACGAAACCGGCCCGGCCCGCGCCGGGATTCCGGGAAAGCGGGTCGGGCCGGTGTGCGGTCCGGACTGGCGGGACGGTCAGCGGTCGCGTTCGCCGCCGGCGCGTCGGGGACGCCAGACCACCAGGGCGGTGGAGGTGCGGTTGGTGGGCACCAGGTCGCGGCCGGGGAACCGGGCCAGCGACTCCAGCTCGGCCACCCGCCGGTACGCGGCGTCGAGTTCCGCCTCCAGTCGGGCGATGCGCTGCTGCGCCTCCTCCAGCAGGCGCTCCAGGCCGATGATGCGCTTGACCCCGGCCAGGTTGATGCCGTCGTCCTGGCTGAGCCGCTGCACCTCGCGCAGCAGCACCACGTCCCGGACGCTGTAGCGTCGCCCGCCGCCGGCGGCCCGCCCCGGCTGCACCAGCCCGAGCCGGTCGTACTGGCGCAGCGTCTGGGGGTGCATCCCCGCCATCCGCGCCGCGACCGAGATCATCAGCACCTTGGCCTCGTAGGCAGGGTCATCCGAGCCGATGAACTCCGGCGACATCCCCGCTCACCTCCGCACGCACTCCAGCGAACTCAACTGATCCGACGCACCCGCGCGTCGAGATGTTCCCGGCCCGCCGGGGGCGTCTGCTCGGCGAACGCCTCCAGCGCCGCCCGCGCCTCGTCGGACACCCGCGCCGGGACCACCACGTCGAGGGTGACCAGCAGGTCGCCCGCCCGGCCGTCCCGGCGCACCACGCCTTTGCCCCGGGCCCGCAGCACCCGCCCGCTCGGCGTGCCCGGCGGCACCCGCAGGGTGACCGCGCCGTCGAGGGTGGGCACCCGCAGGTCCGTGCCGAGCACGGCCTCCGGGAAGGTGATCGGCACGGTCAGCGTCAGGTCGTCCCCGGTACGCCCGAACAGCTCGTCCGGGCGGACCTTCACCTGCACGAACAGGTCGCCGGCCGGTCCGCCGCGCTCGCCCGGCTCGCCGCGACCGGCCAGTCGGATCCGCTGGCCGTCGGCCACCCCGGCGGGAAAGCGGACGTTCAGCGTGCGGGTCTTGGTGACCCCGCCGGTGCCCTGGCACTCCGGGCACTTCTCCACGACGATCGTGCCGACGCCCTGGCAGTTGCGGCACGGCTCGGAGAAGCTGAACGCCCCCTGGTTGCGGGTCGTCGTCCCGGTGCCGTGGCAGGCGGGGCAGGTCGCGGGCTGGGTGCCCGGCTTCGCCCCGTTGCCGTGGCAGGTGTCGCAGACGCCGGGAGCGCGCAGGGTCAGCGGCAGCGTCACGCCGCGTACGGCGTCGCCGAAGTCGAGCGCCACCTCGGTCTCGACGTCCCGGCCCCGGGCCGGGCCGCGCGGGCGGGCCGGGCCACCGCCCCCGCCGCCCGAGAACATCGAGCTGAACAGGTCCTGGAAGCCGCCACCACCGCCGAAGCGGCCGCCGCCGGCCGCGCCGCCGAACAGGTCGGAGACGTCGAACGGCTGCCCGCCGGGCCCGCCCGCGCCCCGGGCGTTGCGCCGGAAGGCGCCGGAGCCGAACAGGGAGCGCATCTCGTCGTACTCGCGGCGCTTGGTCTCGTCGCCGAGCACCGCGTACGCCTCGGAGACGGCCTTGAACCGCTCCTCGGCCTTCGGGTCGCCGGGGTTGTGGTCCGGGTGGGACTCCCGGGCCAGCTTCCGGTACGACTTCTTGATCTCGTCCGAGGAGGCGGACTTCTGCACGCCCAGCGTGGCGTAGTAGTCCTTCTCGACCCAGTCCTTGGCACTCACCGGTCCACCCCCTTCCACGGGACGTACCCCGGTCGTCCCGCCCGCCCGGTGCGGGCGGGCGGGACGTCGCGGGTCGGCACTTACTCCGGGTCGGCGACCGCGACCATGGCGGGTCGCAGCAGCCGCTCGCCGAGCTGGTAGCCCCGGCGCATGACCTGCACGCAGGTCGGTTCGGTCACGTCGGCGGAGGTCTGGTGGGCCACCGCCTCGTGGCGCGTCGGGTCGAACGGGTCGCCCTGCTCGCCGAACGCCGTCAGGCCGAACTTGCCGAGTGCCGTGGTGAGCTGCTCGGCCACCGTGCCGAACGGTCCTACCAGGTCGCCGTGCTCGCGGGCCCGGTCCAGGTCGTCCAGGATCGGCAGCAGCGCGGCCAGCACCGAGCCGGTGGCCTGCTCCTGGACCAGGCTGCGGTCCCGGTCCACCCGCTTGCGGTAGTTGGCGTACTCCGCCGACACCCGCTGCAGGTCCCGGGTCCGCTCGTCGAGCTCGGCCCGCAGCGCCTCCAGCTCGGCGCCGAGCGGACCGGGGGCGGCCGGGGCGGCCTCGCCCTCGACGGGCTCCGCCGGGGCGTCGACCACGGGCGGCCCCTCCACCGTCGACTCGACCTTGATCTCGTCGACCACCACCTCGGCCTCCTCCACCAGGCCCTCCGCCGGGGTGTCCGCCCCGGCGTCGGTGGCGGCGGGGGCCTCCTTGATCTTGCGATTGTCGCGGATGACGACCCGCGGCTCGTCGCCGCCGGCCTGCCCGGCGGCCGCGGAGCCACCCGGCGCCGACCGGGTCGAGCCCGGGTCGGCGGCTCGTGGCTTCTCCGTCATGCGGTCACCTCATCCCTTCCGCGGGTGGGAACGCGTCCGAGGCGGATCGTCACTTCTTGTCCTCGTCCACGATCTCCGCGTCGACCACGTCGTCGGCGCCGGCCTGCGCGCCGCCAGCCGCCCCGGTGCCCGCGCCAGCCGCGCCCGGCTGCTGGCCCTGCTCGGCCTGCTGGGACGCGTACAGCAGCGAGCCGGCCTGCTGGGAGACCTGCGCCAGCTTCTCGTGGGCCGCCTTGATCTTCTCGATGTCCTGGCCGCCGAGCGCGGAGCGCAGCTCGCCGAGGGCCTCGTTGAGCTGGTCACGGTTCTCGCCGGGCAGCTTGTCGCCGCTCTCGGCGAGGAACTTCTCGGTCTGCCACTGGAGCGCCTCGGCCAGGTTGCGGGTCTCGGCCTCCTCGCGGCGGCGCTTGTCCTCCTCCGCGTGCTCCTCGGCGTCCCGGCGCATCCGCTCGATGTCGTCCTTCGGCAGCGAGGAGCCGCCGGTGATGGTCATCTTCTGCTCCTTGCCGGTGCCCATGTCCTTGGCGTGCACGTTCACGATGCCGTTGGCGTCGATGTCGAACGTGACCTCGATCTGCGGCACGCCGCGCGGGGCCGGGGGCAGGCCGGTCAGCTCGAAGGTGCCGAGCTTCTTGTTGTAGGCCGCGATCTCCCGCTCGCCCTGGAACACCTGGATCAGCACCGACGGCTGGTTGTCGTCCGCCGTGGTGAAGATCTCGGAGCGCTTGGTCGGGATGGTGGTGTTGCGCTCGATGAGCTTGGTGAAGATGCCGCCCTTGGTCTCGATGCCCAGGCTCAGCGGGGTCACGTCGAGCAGCAGGACGTCCTTGACCTCGCCCTTGAGCACGCCGGCCTGGAGGGCGGCGCCGACGGCGACGACCTCGTCCGGGTTGACGCCCTTGTTGGGCTCCTTGCCGGTGAGCTGCTTGACCAGGTCGGTCACGGCCGGCATCCGGGTCGAGCCGCCGACCAGGATGACGTGGTCGACGTCGGAGACCTTGATCCCGGCGTCCTTGACGGCCTGCTCGAACGGGCCCTTGCAGCGGTCCAGCAGGTCCTGCGTCATCCGCTGGAACTCGGCGCGGCTCAGGGTCACGTCGAGGTGCAGCGGACCGGCGGCGCCGGCGGTGATGTACGGCAGGTTGATGTTGGTGGTGGTGGCCGCCGACAGCTCGATCTTGGCCTTCTCGGCCGCCTCGCGGAGCCGCTGGAGGGCCATCTTGTCCTGACCCAGGTCGATGCCGTGCTCGCCCCGGAAGGTCTTCACCAGGTGGTCGATGATCCGCTGGTCCCAGTCGTCGCCGCCGAGGTGGTTGTCACCGCTGGTCGACTTGACCTCGATGACGCCCTCGGCCAGCTCCAGCAGCGACACGTCGAAGGTGCCGCCGCCGAGGTCGAAGACCAGGACGGTCTGCTCCTTGGAGCCCTTGTCCAGCCCGTACGCCAGGGCGGCCGCGGTCGGCTCGTTCACGATCCGCAGCACGTTGAAGCCGGCGATCTCGCCGGCCTCCTTGGTGGCCTGGCGCTGGCCGTCGTTGAAGTAGGCGGGGACGGTGATCACCGCGTCGGTGATCTGCTCGCCCAGGTACGCCTCGGCGTCCCGCTTCAGCTTCATCAGCGTGCGCGCCGAGATCTCCTGCGGGGTGTACTTCTTGCCGTCGATGTCGACGGTCCAGTTGGTGCCGATCTCCCGCTTGACCGACCGGATGGTCCGGTCCGGGTTCGTCACCGCCTGGCGCTTGGCGACCTCACCGACGAGCACCTCGCCGTTGCGGGCGAACGCGACGATCGACGGGGTCGTCCGCGAGCCCTCGGCGTTCGCGATGACGGTGGGCTCACCGCCCTCGAGAACGCTGACGCAGGAGTTCGTCGTGCCGAGGTCGATACCGACCGCACGTGCCATGTTCGCTTCCTCGCTTCTTACGTTGGCGCAGGTGGCGGGGCCACCCCTGCACACACTCGCCACAAGTTGAGTGAACCGGACTCAATAGTGCCACGCCTGCGGCAATCGTCAAGTCGGGTTGAGCGGACCAGACGCAACTTCGCCTACGGCAGGTCCGGTTGTCTTCCCTTGCGTCGGTCGGGCACGCTTTAGCGGTGACGACGCACGGTGATCCCGCCACCCGCACCGGTGCGCCCGCCGTCGCCGCCCGTACCGGCCCTGGGGACGCCGGAGAGGGCTCCTCCGTCCCCTCCGGAGACGGCCTGCCCACCGCGCTCGCCGGCCTGCGGGCCGCGACCGGCGCGGCCCGCTTCCCGCTCGCCCTGCCCTCGGCCGAGCCGGCCCGGCAGGCCGGCGCGGCCCTCACCGCGCAGCTCGACGACTACCTGCTGCCCCGGCTGGCCCGGCTCGACGCGCCGCTGCTGGTGGTGGTCGGGGGCTCCACCGGGGCCGGCAAGTCGACGCTGGTCAACAGCCTGGTCCAGGCCCGGGTCAGCGCGGCCGGGGTGCTCCGGCCGACCACCCGCTCCCCGGTGCTGGTGTGCAGCCCGGCGGACACCGCCTGGTTCCGCCAGGGCGAGCTGCTGCCCGGCCTCACCCGCACCAACGAGCCCAGCGAGGATCCCGGCACCCTGCAGTTGGTCACCGCCCCGGCGCTGCCCCCCGGCCTGGCGTTCCTCGACGCCCCCGACATCGACTCGGTGGTCGACGCAAACCGGGCGCTGGCCGGCCAGCTGCTCGCCGCCGCCGACCTCTGGCTCTTCGTCACCACCGCCGCCCGGTACGCCGACGCCGTCCCCTGGGAGCTGCTGCACACCGCCCGCGCCCGCGGCGTGGTGATCGCCATGGTGCTCGACCGGGTGCCCGCCGAGGCGACCGACGAGGTGGCCGCCCACCTGGCGGAGATGCTCACCGCCCAGGGCCTCGGCGCGGCCCCGCTGTTCGTCCTGCCCGAGACGTGGGTGGACGGGCAGGGGCTGCTCCCGGAGAAGGTCACCGCACCGCTGAGCGCCTGGTTCGCCGGGCTGGCCGCCGACGCCGAGGCCCGGGCCGCCGTCGTCCGGCAGACCCTCGACGGAGCGCTGGCCGCCCTGCACCCCGCCGTCGCCGGGCTGGCCGAGGCCGCCGACGAGCAGGAGGCCGCCGCGGAGGCCCTCGACGAGCGGGTCCGGGCCGCGTACCGGGGGGCCGAGCGGACCGTCGAGCAGGGGCTCTCGGACGGCCGGCTGCTGCGCGGCGAGGTGCTCGCCCGGTGGCAGGAGTTCGTCGGCACCGGGGAGTTCTTCCGCACCCTGGAGGCGCGGATCGGCCGGCTGCGGGACAGGCTGGTGGCGGCGGTGACCGGCCGGCCCGCGCCCGCCGCCGAGCTGCGCACCGCCATCGAGTCCCAACTCGTCACGCTGCTGCGCGGCGTCGCCGCCGAGGCGGCCGAGAACGCGTACACGGGGTGGCGGGCCCATCCGGCCGGGGCGGCGCTGCTCGACCCGGCGCTCGCCCACCCGGCCGACGACTTCCCCGAGCGCGCCGAGCGGCTGGTCCGTGACTGGCAGCGCGGGGTGCTGGAGCTGGTCCGGGCCGAGGGCGGCGACCGCCGGTTCGTGGCCCGGACGGCCGCGTACGCGGTGAACGCCACCGGGCTGGCCGTGATGATCGCCGTGTTCGCCTCGACCGCGTTCATCCCGACCGGGCTGGAGGTGGCCACCGGGGCCGGCACGACGGTCGCCGCGCAGGCGGTGCTCCAGGCGATCTTCGGCGACCAGGCCGTGCGTACGCTGGCCGGCAAGGCCCGGGGCGACCTGCTGGAGCGGGTCCGGGACCTGCTGCACGCCGAGGCCGCCCGCTTCCTCGCGCGGACGGAGGAGGCCCGCCCCGCGGCGGACACCGGCGAGAGGCTGCGGACGGCGGCCGACCTGGTCGAGGCGGCCCGGCAGCGCAGCAGCCTGGCGGGGGCCGACGCGGCACCGCTGCCCCCACCGCCGGCCGGGGAGGGCGGTGCCCCATGACCGGCATCGTCGGCCGGATGCGCGAGGCGTTCCGGGGCGACCAGCGGGTCGACGCGGACGCGCTCGTCGCCCGCCTGGAGGCGGTCCGCCGGTTCCTCGGCGCGGTGGACGGCCAACTGCCGGACACCCGGCTGGTGCCGGCGCACACCCTGGTCGAGCGGGCCGGCACCCGGCTCGCGCTCTCCCGCGACCACACCGTCGTGGCCCTCGCCGGCGCCACCGGCAGCGGCAAGTCGAGCCTGTTCAACGCGCTCGCCCGGCTGGAGCTGTCCCCGGTCGGGGTGCGCCGTCCCACCACCGGCGTGGCGCACGCCTGCGTCTGGGGCCCGCTCGACGGGGCCAACCAACTGCTCGACTGGATCGGCGTGCTGCCCCGGCACCGGTTCGTCCGGGAGAGCGTGCTGGACGGCGACGACGAGCGCGACCTGCACGGGCTGGTCCTGCTCGACCTGCCCGACTTCGACTCGGTGCAGTGGTCGCACCGGCTGGAGGTGGACCGGCTGCTCGGCCTGGTCGACCTCGTGGTCTGGGTGGTCGACCCGCAGAAGTACGCCGACCGGGTGATCCACACCAGCTACCTGCGCGAGTTCCACCGGCACCGGGACGTGACGCTGGTCGTGCTCAACCAGGCCGACCGGCTGCCCCCGGCCGAGCTGCCCCGGGTCCTGGCCGACCTGCGCCGGCTGCTCGACGCCGACGGGCTGGAGCGGGTACCGCTGCTGGCCACCGCGGCCGTCGACCCGTCCGGGATCGTCGAGCTGCGCGGGGCGTTGGAGCGTACGGTCGCCGAGCGGCAGGCCGCGCTGCGCCGCCTCGCGGGGGACGTGGACGACGTCGTCGCCGGTCTGGACGAGTTGGTCGCCGCCGAGGCGTCCGCCGCCGGGCCGGGCACGGAGACGGTTGCCGGTCTGAACCGGGCGCTGGCCGGGGCGGCCGGCGTGCCGGCGGTGGCGGACGCGGTCGAGGCGGCGTACCGGCACCGGGCCGCCGGGGCAACGGGCTGGCCGCTGGTGCGGGGCCTGCGGCGGCTGCGCCCCGACCCGCTGCGCCGGCTGCACCTGCCCGGCCCGGCCGCCGACGCCGAGCCGGGCGAGCCGGCGGAGAGCCTGGTGGCCGCCACCTCCGTACCCGATCCGACCGCCGCGCAGCGCGCCGCGCTCGGGCTGGCCGTCCGGGCGCTGGCCGACCGGGCCGGCGCCGGCCTGCCGGCGCCGTGGGCGGGCGCGGTGAGCTCCGCCGCACGATCCCGGATGGGCGACCTGCCGGACGCGCTGGACCGCGCGGTGGCCGGCACCGACCTGGGGATGGACCGGCGCCCCGCCTGGTGGCGCGTCGTCGGCGGGCTGCAGTGGCTGCTCACCGTCGCGGCCGTCGCCGGCCTCGGCTGGCTCGCGCTCGGCTACGCGCTGCGCGCGCTGGGCCTGCCGCCCCTGGAGCCCCCACGCGTCGGCGTGGTCCCGCTACCCACCGTGCTACTGCTCGGCGGCCTGCTCGCCGGGCTGCTGGTGGCGACGCTGGCCCGGCCGGTGGTGCGGTGGGCGGCCCGCCGGGCCCGGCGCCGGGCCGAACGGCGGCTGGTCGCCGCGGTGGGCGCGGTCGGCCGGGAGTACGTGGTCGCGCCGGCCGAGGACGTGCTGGCCCGCTACGGACGGGCGAGGCAGGCGCTGCACGACGCCGCGGGGTGAGGAAGAACGCCGCCGGTGGAAAAGGGCTCCCCTTTTCACGATCCGCCACGGCGTGCCGGGCGCGGCGCGTTCGCCTTCGCTGTTCGGGGCCCCTCCGCGGGCGTAGGGTCGATGCATGGCCACGCCTCAGACCCCCTACGACGCGGTGCTGCACGCCGCACGCGACGTGACCAGGCTCGACACCGCCCTCGACGCCGAGATGCTCGGCGCGGCACTGCTCGGCAGCGTCTACGCGGTCGCCGAAACCGACCGCGAGACGGCGGTCCGGGAGTTCGTCGCCGGCTTCCTGGCCGCCACCTCCCGCCGCCGCAGCGGCGCCGCACGGACCATCCGCTCGGTCTTCGCGTCCCTCGTGCCGGGCGCGGAGGGGGCGGCCCGGGTACGCCCCGGCACGCTCGCCCCGGCCTGGGCCGAGCAGCTCGGCCGGGTGCACCTCACCGGCACCTGGTCGTACGGCGACGTGTACGGCGACCAGACGTCCTACCTGGCCACCTTCGCGTACGACGACGCGGCCGGCGGCCCGGAGCACGCGGTGGTGGCCCTGGTGGACCACAACATCGGCATCGCCAAGGACGTCTTCGTCGGCGGCCCGGCGGAGCGGATCGTCGAGCAGGTCCGCGAGCTGGTCGGGACCGGCGAGCTGACCTGGTTCCGGGAGGAGGATCCGGCCCGGATGCGCGCCGAGGTCGAGCGGCACCTGGCCGTCACCGACGCCCTGGGCGAACTGCCCGCCGAGGGGTCGCTCGCCACGGACCGGGCCCTGGCCGGCGCCCGGCTGGCGCTGCTGCCCCCACCCGCCGCCGACTCCGTCCGGGACGCCCTGCCGCTCTCCGCCGACGAACGGACGGAGCTGGTACGCGACTTCCTCGCCTCGCCCGAGGCGGCCCGGTTCGCCCTGGACCCGTCCGACGACGCCGGCCTGGCCTCGCTGCACTTCTGCCTCAGCCTGCTGCTCGACCACGCGGCGAGCTTCCCGGACGCCGACCCGCTGCGCTGGAGTCCCACCGTGGCGGAGCTGTTCCTGCTGGACTGGGTGCACCGGCGGGCCGTGCTGGACATGGACGACGCCGCCATGCTCCCCCGGGTGCTGCGCGGCTGGGCGGCGTACGCGGCCCGGCGCAAGGGGCTACCGGCGACGGCGGCGGCCCGGACCGACACGGCGATCGAGGAGATGATCCCGGAGTTCGCGCGGCTCTACTCGACCGGCGAGCGGCGCAGCCCGGCCACGGCGGCGGTCGCCCAGCTCATGGCCGACGGGGTGGACCCGGACGACCCGGCCGCCCTGGACGCCTGGATCGAGGCGAACCGCCACCGACTCGCCGACGACGGCGCCTGACCGGCAGCCGACGCGAGGACTCACCGGGCGCGGGCCCAGCCGGTGAAGCGCTCGGCCAGGTTGACACTGTCCAGCTCCGCCAGTTGCTCGACGGCCTCCGTATGAAGGGTCGTCAGGTAGATCATCAGGGCCGCCCGGTCCTCGCGGTACTCGGCGAGAAGACGCAGCTTCGCCGACGAGCAGGGCCAGGCGATCCCGCACGCCTGGCAGCGCCAGGTGGGGCGGCTCGGCAGGTGTTCCCTCCGCCTCACGCTGGCACACTCACGCGGCGAGCCCTCTGGGCCGGGCGGCGAGTGAAACGCTCGCAGCAAGTTACGGACCGTTGAACCGCCGGCATGCGACCATCGGGGGACGTCTAGGAAAGGTCCCCTGTGATGCCGAGGAACGAGGCGCTGCGTGAGGCACTTGTCATGGCAGGTCTGACCATCGGCGAACTCGCCGCGAAGTGCGAGGTGGACGCGAAGACCGTCGAACGGTGGATCAGCCGGGGTCGCATTCCCCACCCGCGTTCCCGAGTGCGGGCGGCCGGGGTGTTGGGTCAGGATGTTGATGTGCTGTGGCCCGAAGTTGTTCGCCGAACGGTCAAGGTAGGAACCGGCCGTGAGCTGATCGGCGTCTACCCGCGCCGCTCCGACCTGCCGCGCTCGCTCTTCCGAGAGCTGATCGAGCGCGCGGGGTCCCGACTGTGGTTCGGTGGCTACACGAGCTATTTCGTCTGGCTGGAGGTGCCCAACGCGGCGGCCACGCTGGGTGAGAAGGTCCGCAGCGGTGCAGACATACGGTTCCTGTTGGGTGATCCGGATAGCCCGGTCACCACGGAGCGGGAACGTATCGAGGCCACACCGCTGACTCTTGCGACGCGAATCGCCATGACCCGCGCCGAGATCGCCAAGTCTCCGGCGCCGCTGCCGGTACGACTGTCCGACCGACACGTCGCCATGTCCGTCTGGGTCTTCGACGACGAGGCGATCGTGGCGACACACATCGGCGCCGGACTGGGCCAGGACTCGGTGACGCTGCACTTCCGCCGCCGCGAGGCGGGCGGTCCCTTCGACCGGTACGTGGAGCACTTCGAGGCGCTCTGGACGGACGCCCAGAGCCCCCAGCGAGACTGACAGTCGACCAGCACGGCAGGTGCGGTCAGCTCGGTGACCAGCCGGCCGCCCGCAGGCCGGCCCAGGTGCCGCAGAAGACGGCTCCTCGACGACCCCCGTCGGCGTCCCGCTCACCGGAAGAGCCCATGCACCGGCGCAGATCTTGGAGGATTTCGGCCCCTACAGGGGCCGATTCGCACCAAGATCCGCTATGGGTGCCCGTTCCCGGGCGGCCAGCGTCAATCGATGGGCTGGCCGGTGCCGAGCGGTGACGGAATCGGCAACGCGAGCGGCAACGGGCACGGGAACGGCAGCGGGATGGGGAGCGGCAGCGGCGCGGCCGTGGGCGACGGGTCCGGCGTCGGCCGGCCGGTGGCCGCCGGTGACAGTGTCGGGGACGGGCGCGGCGACCGGGTCGACGGGGACGGCGCCGCGGGCCGGGTGGTGGGGGACGTACTGGGACGTGCCGCCCCCGGAACGGGTCGCTCGGGAGCGGCCGGCCGCGGGCGGCGCGGGACGGCGGTGGCCTGGGTCCGCGCGGGCGAGGCGGCCGGTGCGGGCTGGTCGGTCGCCGGCACCGGGACGACCACCGGGCCCACCGACGGCGTGGGGATGAACGGGGTGCTGCTGTCCGGCAGGGCACTGCTGCCGACGGTGGCCGAGCCGGCGCTGATCGCGGCGAGGATCGGCATGGAGGCGGTGCCGGCGAGCAGGGCGACGGTGAGGAGGTATCCCCGGCCGGCGCCGGCGCCGGCGGCGCGGTGCGCCCCGACCACCCGCCGGTAGCCGGCCGCGGCCCGGTGCCGGCCGGGGAACGGAACGGCGGGCTCCTCACCTGGCTCGGACACGCGCCCCTCCTTCTCGTCGGCCACTGCCCGTCCGGCGGCGGCGTCGCGCGAAGAGGCCGGACTAAGCGGACATAACTACCTAAATGCCACGTTGGGCTGCATTCAGCTTGGACCAGTGGCGCTCAGTCCACCAGGCGCCACAGCGTGTCGACACACATTTTGTCCGGCCCGGTGGGAGGCGGGGTGCCGATATATGACAAAGACCCCGATCGGCCGTCAAGCCGACAATGGCCTGGGACAGGCCGGGCGTACTGTGGGCCGCCTCACCTGCCTCTGCGAATATGGACCACGACGGCAACGCAGCCGCGACCTCCGCGCACCCCCGGCGGCAGGCACGGCTGAGCGCCGGCGCTCCCGAACCGGGTTCCCCCGAGCCCGGCTCACGCCGCGCGGCAACCCCGACCAGGGCTAGGCGCGGCCGCCAGGAACCGCCCGGCACCCGGCCGGACGGCCCACCACTTGCGCGGACGGGTCACCCCCGGCGCCGACGCATACACGACAGGGAGAGACGGATGGCAAAGGGCGATCCCGGGGTCACCACCCGCGGCCGGCGGGCTGCACCCCGTTCCAAGCCGAAGGCCACCGCGAGCACCGGTGACCCGGAGCTCGTACAACTGCTCACACCCGAGGGCGAACGCATCGAGAGCGCGTTCGGCCCCGACGGGACCGAGTACCGCGTCGGCTTCACCGACGAGGAGTACCGCGGGCTGTACCGCGACCTCGTACTGGTCCGCAAGCTCGACGCCGAGGCCACCGCGTTGCAGCGGCAGGGCGAGCTGGGCCTGTGGGCCAGCCTGCTGGGCCAGGAGGCCGCGCAGGTCGGTTCCGGCCGCGCGCTACGGCCGCAGGACATGGCCTTCCCGACATACCGGGAGCACGGCGTCCTCTACTGCCGCGGGATCGACCCGATCATGCCGCTCGGCCTGTTCCGCGGCGTCGACCAGGGCGGCTGGGACCCGAACGAGTTCAAGTTCAACATGTACACGATCGTGATCGGGGCGCAGACCCTGCACGCGACCGGATACGCCATGGGCGTCGCCATGGACGGCAAGACCGGCGGCGACGAGGGCGAGGCGGTGATCGCGTACTTCGGCGACGGCGCCACCAGCCAGGGCGACGTGAACGAGTCGTTCGTCTGGGCCAGCGTCTTCAACGCCCCCCTGGTGTTCTTCTGCCAGAACAACCAGTACGCCATCTCCCAGCCGCTGGAGCGGCAGACCCGCGTACCGCTCTACCGGCGGGCCGGCGGCTTCGGCTTCCCCGGCGTACGGGTGGACGGCAACGACGTCCTCGCCTCGTACGCGGTGACCCGGCACGCGCTGGACAACGCGCGGCACGGGCAGGGCCCGAGCCTGATCGAGGCGTACACCTACCGGATGGGCGCCCACACCACCTCCGACGACCCGACCCGGTACCGCATCGCCAGCGAGGTCGAGTCCTGGCAGGCCAAGGACCCGATCGCCCGGATGAGGGCGTTCCTGACGAAGCAGCAGATCGCCGACGAGTCGTTCTTCGCCGAGGTCGACGCGCAGGCCCGCGCCGAGTCCGTGGACCTGCGCGAGCGGGTGCTGGCCATGCCCGACCCGGAGCCGCTGACGCTGTTCGACCACGTGTACCCCAACGGCTCGCCGGAGCTCGACCGGCAGCGCGAGCAGTTCGGCACCTACCTGGCTTCGTTCGAGGGGAGCGCCCACTGATGGCCACGGAGACGCTCACCCTCGGCAAGGCCCTCAACGCCGGCCTGCGCCGGGCCCTGGAGCACGACCAGAAGGTCGTCATCATGGGCGAGGACGTCGGCAAGCTCGGCGGCGTCTTCCGGATCACCGACGGGCTCCAGAAGGACTTCGGCGACCAGCGGGTGATCGACACCCCGCTGGCCGAGTCCGGCATCATCGGCACCGCGGTCGGCCTGGCCATCCGCGGCTTCCGCCCGGTCTGCGAGATCCAGTTCGACGGCTTCGTGTACCCCGCGTACGACCAGATCGTGTCGCAGGTGGCGAAGATGCACTACCGCTCGCGGGGCAAGCTCAACATCCCGATGGTCATCCGCATCCCGTACGGCGGCGGCATCGGCGCGGTCGAACACCACTCCGAGTCGCCGGAGGCGTACTTCGCGCACACCGCCGGCCTGAAGGTGGTGAGCTGCGGCAACCCGCAGGACGCGTACTGGATGATCCAGCAGGCGATCGCCTCGGACGACCCGATCGTCTTCCTGGAGCCGAAGCGGCGCTACTGGGAGAAGGGGCAGGTCGAGCTGGACGCCCCGCTGTCCGAGGCGTACCCGCTGCACGCCGCACGCGTCGTGCGGCCCGGCACCGACGCCACCCTGCTGGCGTACGGGCCGATGGTGCGGACCTGCCTGGACGCGGCGACGGCCGCGGCCGAGGACGGCCGGGAGCTGGAGGTCGTCGACCTGCGAACGCTGTCCCCGCTGGACCTGACCGCCGTGTACGAGTCGGTGCGGCGCACCGGCCGCTGCGTGGTGGTCCACGAGGCCCCGAGCAACCTGGGTCTCGGCGCGGAGATCGCGGCCCGGATCACCGAGGAGTGCTTCTACTCCCTGGAGTCCCCGGTGCTGCGGGTGACCGGCTTCGACACCCCCTACCCGGCGTCCCGGGTGGAGGAGGAGTACCTGCCCGACCTCGACCGGGTGCTCGACGGCGTCGACCGCACCTTCGGCTGGTGAGCGGCATGTCGCGGATCAAGGAGTTCAACCTTCCCGACCTGGGCGAGGGCCTGACCGAGGGCGAGATCCTCGCCTGGCTGGTCAAGGTCGGCGACGTCATCGAGCTGAACCAGCCCATCGTCGAGGTGGAGACGGCCAAGGCGGCCGTCGAGATCCCGGCGAAGTGGGCCGGCCAGGTGCACGCGATCTTCCACCCGGAGGGAAGCACGGTCGAGGTCGGCACCCCGATCATCGCGATCGACACCGACCCGGGCGCCGGGCCGGTCGAGGCGTCGACCACCGCTGCCCCGGCTTCCGACCTGCCCACCCCGTCGGCGGCGTCGCTGGCCGCGGTCGAGGTGGCCCCGAGCGAGGGCATGGTCGAGCCGGGTCTGATCGGCGGCGTCGCCCCGGGCGGGCGGACGGCCGTGCTCGTCGGCTACGGCCCGCGTACCACCGCGGCGAAGCGGCGGCCCCGCAAGGGCGGCGTCCCGGCGCAGGCCAGCGCAGCCCCGGCGCAGGCCAGCACGGTCCCGGCGCAGGTCGCGGCGGCACCGGCCCCGGTCGTCACCGCGCCGGCCGCGCCGGCCGTCAATGGTGGCGGCCGGACCGGCGGGCTGGTGCTGGCCAAGCCACCGGTGCGCAAGCTCGCCAAGGACCTCGGCGTCGACCTGGCCGCGCTGACCGGGTCGGGCCCGCAGGGCTCGATCACCCGGGAGGACGTCCAGCGGGCGGCGGACGCCCCCACGACGGCGGCCGAGCCGCTGACGGCCGCGGCCCCGGCCACCGCCGCGGCGAGCTTCGGCGCGGACCGCGAGCGGCGCATCCCCGTCAAGGGGGTACGCAGGCTCACGGCCGAGAACATGTCCCGCTCGGCCTTCACCGCCCCACACGTGACGGAGTTCCTGACCGTCGACGTGACCCGGGCGATGAAGGCCCTGGACCGGCTCCGCGGCCGGCGCGAGTGGCGCGACGTCCGGATCTCGCCGCTGCTGCTGGTCGCCAAGGCGGTGCTGCTGGCGGTCAAGCGTCACCCGATGGTCAACTCGACCTGGGCCGGCGACGAGATCGTCGTCAAGGAGTACGTCAACCTGGGCATCGCGGCGGCCACCGAACGCGGCCTGATCGTGCCAAACATCAAGGACGCCGGCCGGCTCTCGCTCCGGGAGCTGGCGGACGCGCTGACCGACCTGGTGCAGACGGCGAAGGCCGGCCGCACCTCGCCGGCTGACATGTCCGCCGGCACCCTGACGATCACCAACGTCGGGGTGTTCGGGGTGGACACCGGCACGCCGATCCTGCCTCCGGGCGAGTCGGCGATCCTGGCCTTCGGCGCGGTCCGCGAGCAGCCCTGGGTGCACAAGGGGAAGGTCCGTCCCCGCCAGGTCACCACGCTGGGCCTGTCCTTCGATCACCGGATCATCGACGGTGAGCTGGGCTCGAAGTTCCTACGCGACGTCGGGGACTTCCTGACCGACCCGGAGGCGGCGCTGCTGGCCTGGACCTGACGGTCGAGTAGCACCAACCACGGCCGGTGTGCCACGGGTGAACGCCCGGCACACCGGCCGTGTCCATTGGGGAAAGAACGTCGGCCATCAGGCCCTGTGAGCCTACGATCCTTAGGCAGGTGGCGGAGCTCACCTAATAATCGATGGAAGTTCGGGTCGGGATGCGCTTGAATAGAGACATCAGGGGCCGACAACCGAATAGCCAGGAGCTGAGACCCAGATGAGCATGATCGAGCGAATCCGCAACCGCCGCGACGCCAACCGCCGCGCCCGTGCCATCGAGCACGCGCTGCGCTCCGCCACCTCGCCCGCGGTTCGCGAGGAGCTTCTCGCCATCGCCCAGCGTCACATGAGCTGACTCACACCGACTCTCCTCGCCTCCTCCAGTTCGATGACCCGCCCGGTGGACCCCGGGCGGGTCATCGGCGTTCCGGACCGATTGACACCGGGATTCCGCCTCGCGACACCGCCCGGTACGGTTGGGACTCGGTCGTCGGCCGCCCACCCGGACCCGTCGCGCTCGATAGAAGCTGCTCGACACCGTCCGACTACGCGGAGTGACGGCCGGTGCTCCCCGGACGCCATGGACGGCCACCGGATACGGTGCGGGGAGCCCGCACGGCCGGTACCCCCGGCGGCGCCGGCTTCGCCGACGCACCGGGTCGGCATCGGCGGCCAACATGTCATGGAGGAGGCGCACCGATGACGTCCGAGGGCCCGCACCACCCCGGCCAGCAGCCGGACGAGGTGTCGCCGGGCGCCGGCGCACCGGCGCCGTACGGCGTCGCCAACCCGGACCTGGGCTGGGCACCCCCACCGCCCGCCGCCCGGCCGAACCCGCCCGCGCCCGCCTGGGCGGCACAGCACGACCAGCCGCCGACCGCGGCCTGGGGCGCCGTCCCAGTCCCGCCGAACGACCAGCCCCCGACCGCCGCGTGGACCGCGCCGCAGGGCAACCCGTGGGGCGCCACGCCGCCGGGCGACCAGCCGTCGGCCGCCGCCCGGGGAGCCGCCCAGGTGCCACAGCCACAGCCGGGCGAGCCCGCGGCCTGGGGGCAGCAGCAGCCCGCCGCCACGCAGCCCGCCTGGACCCAGTCCGACCAGCCGGCGTACGCACAGGGCGAGCAGGGCGGCCCTGCCTGGACCCCCGGTCAGGGCGAGCAGGGCGCCCCCGCCTGGACTCCCGGCCAGGGCGAGCAAGGCGGCCCCGCCTGGACCCCCGGCCAGGGCGAGCAGGGCGCCCCCGCCTGGACCCCCGGCCAGCCCGCGCCGAACGGCAACGTCCAGCCCGCCTGGGGGGCGCAGCCCGACCAGCCGGCGCCCGCCTGGGGCGGAGCGGCCGAACCGGCCCCGCCCGCCTGGGGCCAGGCCGAGCCCGCCGTCCGCGGCGCCGCCCGCGTCCCCGGCCCGGCCAACCCTCCCCAGGAGGCCTGGCACAACCCCGACGACCCAGCCCGCTCCGGCGGCTGGAACGCAACCCAGCAGGACGACCCCGCCCACTCCGGCGGCTGGAACGCGGCCCAGCAGGACGACCCCGCCCGCTCGGGCGGCTGGACGGCGGGAGCGCCCGCCGAGCAGCAGGACGACCCGGCCCGCTCGGACGGCTGGGTCGCCGGCTCCCCGGCTGCCGCCCAGGACGACCCGGCGCGCTCGGGTGGCTGGACGGCGGGCCCGCCGGCGGAGCAGCAGCCCGGGGCGGCCGAGCAGGCCCCGCCCGCCTGGGGCCAGGCCGAGCCCGCCGCCCGTGGCGCCGCCCGCGTCCCCGCCAGCCCGCCGCAGGAGGCGTGGCACAACCCCGACGACCCCGCCCGCTCCGGCGGCTGGACGGCGGGAGCGCCCGCCGAGCAGCAGGACGACCCGGCCCGCTCGGGCGGCTGGACGGCGACGGCGGGGCAGCGCGACGACCAGCCCCAGCCAAGTGCCTGGCCCGCCGCGGACGAATCGGGCCAGGCCGGCGCGTGGGGTGGTGCCCCGGCGCCAGCGCAGCAGGACGCTCGCCCGGAGGCGCCCGGCTGGGCGTCGGCCGAGCCCACCTCCGTGCCACCGGCCCGCGCCACCGGGGGTGTCGGCGTCGATGGGCAACCCGCCTGGGGCGCCCCGGCGGAGGACCCGCAGCCGTGGTCGGCCGAGCGGCCCGCCGTGCCGGACGTCGAGCCGTGGGCGCCGGGCGAGGCATGGGGTCGCGCCGAGGCCGAAGCCGCCGCGCAGCAGCAGGCCGCCGGGGGGTGGGAGCCCGACCAGCCGAAGGACCGGCCGCTGTACCAGCCGGCCCCGGCGCCCGGGATCTCGCCGGCCAACGCCGTCCCTCTGCCGCCGCAGGAGCAGCGCGTGCCGGGCGCCAGCCTGGCCGCCGCCCCGCCGGCCGACTACGCCCCACCGGCCGACTACGCGCCGCCGGCCGACTACGCGCCGCCGGCCCAGTTCGCCCCCGGGGGCGAGCCGCCGGCCCGCGCCGAGCAGCCCGGAACGGAGTCGGCGGGCGTCGACGCCGGGTGGGGCCGGACGGAGGATCCCCAGTCACCCGCCGGCCCGTTCGTGCCCGCTCCGCGGGCCTCGGCGGAATCCGGCGCGTCCGCCCGGGCCGCCGTGCCCGTGTCGGGCGGTGAGGCACCGGCCGGCGGCGGGAGCATCTCGGCGAGCGCCTCCGTGCCGATGGCCAGCCGGGTGGCGCCGACCGACCAGCCGGTCCACCCCGGTGGCACGCCCGCGCCCCAGCCCCGGGTCTACGGCCGCCCCTCCCGTCCGGAGCCGGTCGCCGAGCCGGCGCAGGCGGAGGAGCCGGCGTTCCATGCCGACCACAACCCGCCCCCGGCGCGGTACGACGACCCCGGCACGCAGGGCCGGTACGACGACCGGGGACCGCTGCGGTTCGACGAGCCGCAGCAGCACGGTTTCGGCGACGGGTCGGCCCAGCAACACGGGTTCGGAGAACCGGCCCAGCAGCACGGATTCGGCGACGGGCCTGGGCAGCAGCACGGCTTCGGGGAGCCGACGCAGCAGCACGGCTTCGGCGACGGGCCGGGGATGGCCCCGCCCGCGTTCCCGTCCGGCATGCCGTCGTTCGCGGACCCGGTCCCCAGTAACCGGCCGATGAACGGGACCCGCCCGCACGGCGGCCCCGAGCGTCCGGATGAGCGGTTCGGTGGCCCGGGCACACCGGCCGGCGGCCACGGCGCGGGCCCGAACCCGTTCGGCGAGCCGGACCACGGCGGGTTCCCGCCCGCTTTCCCGCCCGGCGGTCCCCACCAAGCCGGCGGTCCCCACCAGGCCGGCGGCCCGCAGCAGGCTGCCCCGCCGTGGGGCGCGGAGCCGGAGCAGAACCGGTTCGACTCGTTCAAGCCGGACGCCGCCGAGCCGAAGGCCGAGGCGCCGACGCCGAAGGTCCGCAACGGCCGGGTGCTGGCCGTCGTGCTGCTGGCCGCCGTGCTGATCCTGGCCGTGCCGCTGGGCCTGCTGTTCCTGCTCGGCAAGGTCGGCGGCGACGAGAAGCCGGCGGGCTTCAACCCGGCCGTGGGCTCGTGCGTCAAGCAGTCGGACGGCACCGCGGCGGCGGCGACCTGCGGCGAGGCCGGCTCCTTCACCGTGGTCTCGCGGGCCGACAACAAGGACAAGTGCGCCGACCCGGCTCAGCCGTACGTCGTCCTGCCCGGCAGCGGGGCCGACCGGGTGCTCTGCCTCAAGCCGGCGAGCAAGTAACGCGACGCGGGGAAGGCGGGGCCACGGACACCGTGGCCCCGCCTTCGTCGTACGGGTGGTGTGATCGAACCGGCCGCGGGGGCGGGCGGGTCGGGCCGCGCCCGTCGGGCAGACTGAGGGCATGAGCGCACGAGTACGGGCTCCGGAGCTGCGCGGACGGGGCTGGCTGAACACCGGTGGGCGGGACCTGAAGCTGTCCGATCTACGCGGCAAGATCACGATCGCAGAATTTTTGGCGTACACGAAGGTCTAACAAACCTGCTGCTACGCTCCGCCGCATGACCGCCCCTGACATCCCCCTCGACCCTGTACACCTCGACCCCGAGCGACAGCGCTCCTGCTCCCCTCGCGAGCTGCTCGACCCGTCCCGCTGCTGCGCCCTCTACCTGCGCAGGTCGCACAAGAACGCAGAAGGCGACGCCCGTAACGGGCGCTCGCTGGCCGAGCAGGAGGCAGAAGAGCGCGACCTCGCCGCGCGTCTCGGCCTGGCCGTCGTCGCAGTCTTCATCGAGCGCGAAGGCACCGGCGCGTCTCGCTACTCGCTGAAGGCCCGCCCAGAGTGGATGAAGGCACTCGCCGAGCTGCGCGTCGGCGACCGCTTCCGCACGCTCCTCGTCTGGGCGCTGGACCGCGCCGACCGTCGAGGAGCAGTCGAGATCGGCCGCATCCTCGACGAGCACGCCGACGGCTCGCGTCGCATCCTCGGCGTGGACGGCACCGACACGGGCGACTCCCGTCGTCGTATGGAGCACATCCTCCGCGCCGAGCTGGCCCGCGAGGAGATCGAGAACCTCTCGAAGCGCGTGTCTCGCGCGAAGCGCTTCCGCCGCGCTGAGGGCGCCTGGTTGGGCGGCCCCGCCCCGTACGGCACGCGCAACGAAGGCGGGAAGCTGGTGCGCGACCCGGAGACGTTCCCGATCGCTCGACGCATCGCCGACGAGCTGCTCGCAGGCGAGACGATCTGGGGCGTCACGAAGCGCCTTAACGACGAAGGCGTCGCGTCCCCGCGCGGTAAGACCTGGGGCATCGGGACGGTCGCCAACCTCATCCGGTCGCCCGGCTGGGCGGGACTCCAGTCGATCCGCGAGAAGCTGCCCTCGGGTCGATGGAAGGCGACCGCAGAGCCCTACCTCGACGAGAAGGGCCAGACGGTGAGCCTCGGCGAAGGTGTCATCACTCCTGCCGAACGCGCTCGCCTGCTAAAGCTCGTCGATCAGCGCGCAGAGGTTAGCGCCCGCAATGGTCGCTTCGTGAAGGTCGGCGATCGACCCAGCACGTCGTTTCTCGCAGACGTCCTCACCTGTGCCCACTGCGGCTCACGCACGCAGCGCAGCGGGCGCACTACCTGCAAGGTCTACCGCTGCGGCAACTACGGCAACGCGAAGGGCTGTGTAGGTTTCAGCGCACCTGTCGCCGACACCGACGAAGCCGTCGCGCTCGCTTTCCTGCGTCGCCTCGCCGCGCTGGAGCCCGGCGACCCGCTGCTCGAAGCAGTCGCAGACGCCTGGGTCGCTCGCGTCGCGCCCGAAGACCTGGCCGCCCGCGATGCCGCGCAGGACGCGCTCGACGCCGCCCGCGCCGACCTCGCTCGCGTGCGCCGCCTGGTCGCTGCGGGCACCTTCAATGAAGAGGACGCCGCCGAGGTCATGCCCGAGCTTCGAGCGAAGGTGAAGGCTGCCGAGGACGCTCTCGCGAGCCTGCCCATGCCTGAGGCTGATATCTCGCCGCTGCTCGACCTCGCGCAGGGCATCCCTGCGTGGTTTGACCTGCCCGAGGGGGAGCGTCGAGGTCTGCTCGGCTTGGCCGTCGCGAAGGTCGAGGTTACGCGCGCTGGTCGACAGGGCCTGCGATTCAAGCCCGAGGAGCGTCTGCTGATCGTCTGGGCGGACGGCACGACCTCGCACCCCGCGCCTGTGGTCGACGAGACGGCCGCGAAGGTCGCTGCCCTCCTGGCCGAGAACCCGTCCGCCACGGCGCGAGAGGTCGCCGAGGTTATCGGGCGCTCGACGAGGACCGCCTACGAGTACTTGAAGACTGCTCGCGCGATGCTCACCGCCTAGACCGCACCACCTCGCACCACAACCAAATAAAGCAGGCCCCGAGCGAGCGATTGCAGCGCTGCCCGAGGCCCTAACGAGACGTAGGAGGTCTCGCTATGTCCGACCCTACCTGGCGCTCGGCGCGCCTCGTCGCTGCCTATGCCGGCCCCGCTCGGGGCCTCGTCGCGTACCTCGCGACTCTCGCCGCTGTCGTCGCGACCGCCGCCCGGCCGAACGGGGGCGCGCGATGACCGCCCCCGCCCCTGCTCGTTCGCTCGACGAGCTGCTGCCCGCCGCCCGTAACCTCGTCGAGGAGGTGGGCGGAATCCCCTCGCGTAACCGCATCATGTCCGACCTGCGCGTAGGCGCGCCGAAGGCGACCGCCCTGCGCGGCGCTCTGATCGCTGAGGCTGCCGCCGCTGAGGTCGTCCCGGACCCGTGGACCTTCGCCGAGTCTGCGCCGGGTCTGGTGCCAGTCTCGCCCGCGCCTGCCGGGTCTGCCCTGGGCGTACCAGGTCTGACCTCGACGCCCACCAGGTCTGCGCCAGGTACGCCCGACGTACTGGCCGCGCCTGGCGAGTCTGATCGAGTCTCGTCGCCTGTGCTCGTCGAGCACCCGCCCGCCTCGCCCGTCGAGGAGTCGCCGCAGGTCGCGCCCGGTGGACACCTGGGCACCCGCCCTGCGTCGCGTCGACCTCGTCGAGTCTCGACGTGGCCGCTCGTGCTGATCGGCCTGCCCGCCTTCGTCGCGATCTGGTCCGGCTGGGTGGGCCGGGGCGCACTCACCGGGTTCGGTGTCGTGCACCCGCTGCCCGGCATCGCAGACTCCTTCAGCGTCAACACTGCGATAACGCTGCCGGTGGGCGTCGAGGTCTACGCCGCCTACTCGCTGCGGGCGTGGCTGTCTGGCGACGTCCCGCGACGCGCTCGCAGGTTCGCGAAGTGGTCCGGCATCGGCTCGCTCGTCGTGGGCGCCCTCGGCCAGGTCGCATACCACCTGCTCGTCGCTGCGGGCATCGAGGCTGCGCCGTGGCAGATAACGACGCTGGTCGCCTGTCTGCCCGTCGCAGTGCTGGGCATGGCTGCTGCGCTCGCGCACCTGATGCACGAGGACGCCGACGAGTAGACCAGCACCGCCCAGGAGCGCCCTACGACCTCGACGTCGTGGGGCGCTCTCGCGCGTTTACACGAGCGACGCGTCGTGCCGCTGCGGGAAGTAGCCTCGCCCCTCGTGCACGAAGACGACCTCGCGAGGTGCGACTCGTCGAGTGAAGCGCCGCTCAAACCACACTTCGCCTCGACGCTTGTCGGCGTCGCCGACAGTTGCGACCAGCGCGCGGCCCGCCGGCATGTGTCGGCCGCCCGCGCGATGATGGCCACGGCCGCCGTCTAACCGCCCCCAGCAGGGTCGGCCGGTCGCTGGCCGGTCGGCCCTGGGCAGGAGTTACCCGTAGAAGTCGCTGTAGTACTCGTCGATCTCGTCCTTGGCCCTCTGTTCATTGTCTGTTGCCGCATCCACGGCGGCCAGGTAGTCCGAGACGCCGAGTAGCGCGTTATGGAACTCGTTAAGGTCGAGCCGGTCGACACCCCGCAACGCTGGGTGTCCATCTTTTCGGACGCTGTATCTGAATTCTTGGCCGTCGGCGTCGAGTTTCGCGAGCTGGGTTAGGACGCGGGTGACATGTCCAAGTTCCTTGTGCTGACCGTGGGCCGCGACAATCAGCGGGCGGACCTCGCCCCAAAGAGCGTCGATCTTGTGGTGTGGCCGGTTAACCGACGGCTGGCCCTGGAGATGTCGGAGATCGTTTAGTAGGCTTTTGAGGTGCAGCTCTATGTGATGACGCCAGCAGTTTGCAAAGGGGTAGATGAGAAGGTCGTTGTCAAAGCGGCAGCCGGCAATATGCGTGGCCAGGACCTCAGCCGCGCGACGATAACCAGCCATCGGCCCATACGGGTTTCCCCTCTGCCACCCGATCTGGGCGTGATGTTGCCAGTTGTCCCCTATGGCGTGAAGGTCGCTTGCCTTTGACGGCCAGGCCGACTCCTCGTCGTGTGACCCCGTCTCGTGCTCTGCCACGCCGGCCCCCTCGATCGAGCTGCGCTTGCATTCTCCGTTGGCGTCCTGGGGCTTCGCCACCGGTATATGTGCCTCGTCGTCGATGCGAGTCGCTGCCCTGGCCGCGTTGCCGCTTCGCAGGCGGATGTAGGAAGCGCGCGCCGGCCGGGCGGGCACCACGGTGGCCGCGTGACCGCGTACCCGCGTTGTCGTGACCGCCCAAGCGCCGGCGCGCCGCTTGGCCGCCGGCCCCTTCGTCGCTTGCCGGCCGGCGGGCGCTGATGGGCAGCGGTAGGCTCTCGTCGTGGCGAGCAGGACTTGTGGGTGGTGTCGGCGGTTGGCCCATATGTCGCCGAGCGGTGGCGAGGTCGCCGTGCAGGAAGGTCGCGAGGGACCTGGCGAGCGCCCGCCGTTGACGTTGATGGCCGCCTTTAGGTGCAACTCTTGCGGTAAGACAAACCTTGCCCGCATCACGCTCCGTGGTTCTGAGCTTGACCCAGATATGTATGCCGAGGAGATCTTTAGAGTCCTTGACTCCTTCAACGATCGGCTCGAATGGCTCCCGCTCGCGCAACCGACTGGCCGCGCCTTCGCAGACGTTCCTGTTCACATCGCCGAAGCGGCGACGGAGGCTCACAAGTCGCGGGAGATCAACGCGTACCGAGCCTGCCTGATGCTCGCCCGAGCGGTTATCGAGGCGACTGCAAAGGAGATGGGCATCAGGAGCGGCAGTCTCAACTCGAAGATCGAGCAGATGGCAGAACAGCGGATTATCCGTGAACACATCAAGGAGGGGGCGCACGAGATTCGCCACTTCGGCAACGACATGGCGCATGGCGACTTCGTCGACCCTGTCTCGGCCGAGGACGCCGACCTCACCTTGACATTGATGGATGAGGTGCTCTTGGAGGTCTTCCAGTCCCCGGCGCGGGTTGCCAGAGCAAGGAAAGCGCGCCTTGCCAGGATGGGTGCGACGAAGGAATCAACTGTTCGAGACGCCCCGGCTCCAGCCCAGTCGACGTTCACCGGCCGGTGAACACGTTGATCCCTTCCGGCGCATAGGTCATATGACGACCTGACGCCGACCTCGAAGGAGCCGCCTCGATGAACGATGGCGACAGCGACCCACCATGACCCGCGCTCGCGTGAGGCGAGCGCCCCTGACGGCCCGGTGCCTTGCTTCGGCGAGGTGCCGGGCTTCTGCGTTTCCGAGGCGGCGACGACCTCGACGGCCTGGTCGACCTCGACGAGCTGGGCGACGCCGACGAGCTGGTCGAGCTGCGCGGCGCGCGCCGTGAGGTCGCCGAGGAGGGGGCGGGGACGCCCTCGACGACGCGAGCGCGACGCCGAGAAGGCTGGAGAGCTGGGGGCACTTTTGGAATTGTGACGCTCCACCAGCCCTTTATATGGACCTGACTTCTCGCTCTCTCTCTTCTCTCTCGGCAACCAATAGAGAGAGCAGGTGGAGCGTCATCCGACCAAAAATGCCCCCGCCCTCGGGCCTCGCCCTCGACCTCGCTCGCGTCGCCCTCGACCCTCCCCGCGGCTGCTCGCCCGCACCTCGACCTCGCCTCGCGTCGCCTCTCGCGCTGGTCGCTCGCGAGGTGATCGCTGACGCCGTCGAGCAGGCCCGCGCCTACGGCCTCGCGCGCGTCGACCTCGCGCCGGTCGTCGACCGCTACGTGAAAGCGCATCGCGCGGTCTGGGACTACGTCCCCCGGCACGACCCGCACCAGCCCGACGACCGCGACGCCTGGGGCGTGACGCCGTCGCAGGCACCTCGACCGCGCATCATGACCGACGGCCGGGTCGCGAGCCTCGCTGCCTCGATGACCGGCGAGCGTCTGATCGGCACGCGTTACCTCGTGCTGCCCGAAGAGGTCGCAGCCGAGAACGTCCCCGCCGACCCCTCGTAGGAGGCCCTACGACGCGACGAAGCGCTCGCCTAGGTGTCTACCTCGGCGAGCGCTTTTCGCGTTTCTGAGGTGCTCTCACCATCCCCTCGACGACCCCCGACAGCGTCGTAGGTATCGACTAGTTTGCCCGCATGACCCTCGACGTCACCCCTGCACCCTCCTGCCCGACCCGTCCGACCTTCGCGCCTCGCGTCGACCTCGTCGGCCCGCAGGCCGGGCGACACGGGCCGCGCCCGGTCGTCGCTATAGGCGCGACGATCAACGTCGGCGACGACTCCTACCCCGCCGTCGTCGTCCGCGTCACTGCGACGTCTGTCGTCGTGCGTCGCGTCGAGGTCGTCGAGGAGCGTCGTAACCGCGAGCACACTGCGCTCGTCGGCCTCGGCGACCTGGCCGCGCCTGTCGGGCCTCCAGAGGTCTACCGCCTCGCAGGAGGTCGCTACCGCACTGCGACGTCATCTCTCACGCTGGGCGAGGCGGTGTCGCGTACACCTCTCCCGCCTCCTCGGCGCGCAGGCTGGTCGCCGATGGTGCGGCATGATGGAGTCATGTCTCCGCGAGTGCGCGCGCCAGAGTTGCGAGGTCGTGCCTGGTTGAACACAGGCGGCAAGGCCCTGACGATCGAGTCGCTAAAAGGTCGTTGCACGATCCTAGACTTCTGGACCTTCTGCTGCATCAACTGCCTGCACGTGCTCGACGAGTTGCGTCCGCTCGAGGAGAAGTACGCCGATGTGCTGGTCGTGATCGGCGTCCACTCGCCGAAGTTCGAGCACGAGAAGGACCCGGACGCCCTCGCCGCCGCCGTGGAGCGGTACGGCGTGCACCACCCCGTACTCGACGATCCCGAGCTGGACATGTGGCAGCAGTACGCAGCCCGGGCCTGGCCGACGCTGGCCGTGATCGACCCCGAGGGCTACGTCGTGGCCACCATGGCGGGCGAGGGGCACGCCGAGGGGCTGGCCCGGCTGATCGACGAGCTGGTCGTCACCCACGAGGCGAAGGGCACCCTGCACCGGGGCGACGGCCCGTACGTGCCGCCCGCCGAGCCGGAGACCACCCTGCGATTTCCCGGCAAGGCCGTCGTGCTCCGCGACGGCAATCTGCTGGTGTCCGACTCGGCCCGGCACTCGCTGGTCGAGCTGGCCCCCGACGGCGAGACGGTGCTGCGCCGGATCGGTTCGGGCAGCCGGGGTCGCGCCGACGGCCCGGCCGGCACAGCCGGCTTCTCCGAGCCGCAGGGAGTCTGCCTGCTCCCGGAGCACGTCGCGGAGGTGGCCGGGTACGACCTGGTGGTCGCGGACACCGTCAACCACCTGCTGCGGGGCGTACGGCTGGAGACCGGCGAGGTGCTCACCGTGGCCGGCACCGGGCGGCAGTGGCGGTCCACCGTCGACGACCACGCCCACGACGCGCTCTCCGTCGACCTCTCCTCCCCCTGGGACCTGGCCTGGTACGACGACCGGATCGTCGTCGCCATGGCCGGCATCCACCAGCTCTGGTGGTTCGACCCGATCAAGCGCACCGCCGGCATGTACGCCGGCACCACGGTCGAGGCGCTGCGCGACGGCCCGCTGGCCGAGGTGTGGATGGCTCAGCCGTCCGGCCTGTCCGTCTCGGCGGACGGCAGCCGGCTCTGGATCGCCGACAGCGAGACCAGTGCTGTCCGGTACGTCCGGAACGGCGTCATGGGCACGGCCGTCGGGCAGGGGCTGTTCGACTTCGGCCACGTCGACGGCCCGGCCGACCGGGCGCTGTTGCAGCACCCGCTGGGCGTCTGCGCGCTGCCGGACGGCTCGGTGCTGATCGCCGACACGTACAACGGCGCCGTCCGCCGCTACGACCCCGAGACGAACCTGGTCGGCACGGTCGCCGACGGGCTGGCCGAGCCGAGCGACCTGGTGCTCACCGCCGACGGCGGGGTGCTGGTGGTGGAGTCGGCGGCGCACCGGCTGACCAGGCTGGCCCCGGGCGCGCTGACCGCCGCCGGGGCGAGCACTGTCGAGGGCCCGCGGCACCGAACGGAGCGGAAGCCGACCGACGTGGCGGCCGGCGAGGTGACGCTGGACGTGGTCTTCACGCCGGCCCCGGGGCAGAAGCTGGACGACACGTTCGGGCCGTCGACCCGGCTGGTGGTCTCCGCGTCCCCGCCGGAGCTGCTGCTGGAGGGCGCGGGCACCGGAACGGAGCTGTCCCGCCGGCTGGTGGTCAACGACGCCGTGCCGGGCGGGGTGCTCCAGGTGACGGCGCAGGCGGCGACGTGCGACGCGGACGCCGAGCACGCGGCCTGCCACCTGACCCGGCAGGACTGGGGCGTACCGGTCCGGGTGGTCGCGGGGGCCGCCGCGCGGCTTCCGCTGGTCCTGCGCGGCCTGGACGCCTGACCGCCACCGCCCAGCGGACCACGCCGGATCAGGCGAACGGAGTCAGCTGCACCCCCGCGTCGAGCAGCGCGGCGCGCACCATGGTGGCGGACGCCACGGCGCCGGGGGTGTCTCCGTGCAGGCAGATCGAGTCGACCTGGCAGGGGATGATTGTGCCGTCCACCGCCACCACCGTCCGCTCGGTGGCCATGCGGACGGCCCGCTCGGCCACCTGGTCGGGGTCGGTGACCAGCGCCCCCAGGGCGGTGCGCGGCACCAGCGATCCGTTGGGCAGGTAGCCCCGGTCGGCGAAGCCCTCGGCGACGACCCGTACGCCCGCGCCGACGGCGAGCTGGGCGAGCACCGAGCCGGGCGCGCAGAGCACCGGCAGCTCGCGGTCGTAGTCGTTGACCGCGGCGACCAGCGCGGCGGCCTGGGCCTGGTCCACGGCCGCCGCGTGGTAGAGCGCGCCGTGTGGTTTGAGGTAGCGGACCCGGGTGCCGAACGCGCGGCAGAAGGCGTCGAGCGCGCCGATCTGGTACGTCACCTCGTCGCGCAGCTCGGTGAAGCCGTACTCGATGTGGCGGCGGCCGAAGCCGGCGAGGTCGCGGTAGCCGACCTGCGCGCCGATCGCCACGCCCCGCTCGGCGGCGGCCGCGCAGACCCGGCGCATGGTGGACGGGTCGCCGCCGTGGAAGCCGCAGGCGACGTTCGCCGAGGTCACGACGTCCAGCAGCGCCTCGTCGTCGCCGAGCCGCCAGATGCCGAATCCCTCGCCGAGGTCAGCGTTCAGGTCCATGGAACCTCACCGTAGTGCCTGGCCGCGCCTGCGCGAGCGGGGTCACGTCGTCCACCACCCCGACGACGGGGTAGCCGCCGGTGGTCGGGTGGTCGGCGAGGAATACCAGGGGCTGCCCGTCCGCCGGCACCTGCACCGCGCCCAGCACGAGCCCCTCGCTGGGCAGTTCCCCGGCCACCGCGCGGTGCAGCGGCACGCCGGTCAGTCGCGCGCCGACCCGGTTGCTCACCGGGCTCACGGTGTACGGGGTGGAGCACAGCAGGTCGAGCGCGGCCGGGGTGAACCAGTCCTGCCGGGGGCCGGGGCGCAGCGTGAGCCGGAGTTCCGTCGGCACGGGCGACCCGAGGGCGAGGTCCACCGGCGCGGGGTCGGCGGAGGGGGCCCCGAGGGGCAGGCTGTCGCCGTCGGACAGCGGGGGCGGGCCGAGGCCGGAGAGGGTGTCGGTGGACCGGCTGCCGAGCACCGGCTCGACGGCGATCCCGCCGGCGACCGCGAGCCAGTTGCGCAGCCCGTGCCGGGCGGGGCCGATCCGCAGCACCGCGCCGGCCGGCACGGAGAGGGGGCGGCCGACGTCGCCGGGCCGGTCGCCGATCCGGACGTCGGCCTCCGCGCCGGTGACCGCGACCGTGCCGGCCCGGGTGAGTCGCAGCTCGCAGCCGGTCAGGGTGGTCTCCAGGCCGGCGGCGGTCTCGGGGTTGCCGACGAGGCGGTTGGCCAGCCGCAGGGCCGCCGGGTCGAGCGCCCCCGACCGGGGTACGCCGAGATGCGCCCAGCCGGGCCGGCCCTGGTCCTGGACGGTGGTGAGCGCCCCGGCCCGGAGCACCTCCAGCCGGCTGGTGGGGATCACGCGGTCACCAGGCGGACCCGGGTGCCGGGGGTGAGCCGGGCCGGCGGGTCGGCGCGTACGTCGAACAGGGTCAGCGTGGTACGGCCGACCAGCAGCCAGCCGCCCGGCGAGGCGCTGGGGTAGATGCCGGCGTACTCGCCGGCCAGGGCGACCGATCCGGCCGGCACCCGGGGTCGGGGTGTGGCCAGCCGGGGCACCGCCAGCTCCGGCGGCAGTCCGGTCAGGTACGCGAACCCGGGCGCGAAGCCGCAGAAGGCGACCCGGAACGGCGTGCCGGCGAGGCGGGCGACCACGTCGGGCACGTCCACGCCCCAGTGGCCGGCGACGACCGGCAGGTCCTCCCCGTCGTACGTGACGGGGACCTCGACCTGGGCGGCGGGCGCGGCGGGGTCCGCCGGGCGCGGGGTCCAGCCGGCGACGAGCGCGGCGGCCCGCTCCGGGTCGGATACCCCGTCGAGCAGCACGGTGCGGGCCGCCGGGACGATGTCGGCGGCGTCCAGTTCGCCGGCCGCCCGGCGGTGCCACAGCTCGGCGCGCCACGCCTCCACCTGGTCGGGGTCGTCGCAGTCGAGCAGCAGGGCGTTCCTCCCGACGGGCCGCATCCGCATCCCGCCATGATCCCCGATCGTCCCTCTGGCCAGGCACGGGGATGGCCATACCTGCCAGTAACCTACGGTGTCGTAACCTGAGTACGTGACGATCCCCGCACCGCCTCGACTCAGGCCGGTCGACATCGGTAAGCCCCGGATGCGCGGCTGGCTGCACACCTACGCGTTCTTCGTCGCGGTCGCCTGCGGCGCCGTGCTCTGCTCGATCGCCGCCGCCCGCCCCGGCTGGGCCCCCTTCGTGAGCTGCCTGGTCTACAGCCTCACGGTCTGCGGGCTCTTCGGCACCAGCGCGCTCTACCACCGCCGGGTGTGGACAGAGCGCGGCTTCCAGGTCATGCGCCGGATGGACCATTCGATGATCTTCGTGTTCATCGCCGGCACGTACACCCCGTTCTGCGTCCTGCTGCTCGACGTCGGGCACGCGGCGCTGATGCTCGGCCTGGTCTGGGGCGGCGCGCTGGCCGGCGTGGCGCTCAAACTGGTGTGGCCGCACGCCCCACGCTGGGTCTCCGCCCCGCTGTACCTGGCGCTCGGCTGGGTATCGGTCACGATGCTGCCGCAGATCCTGCGGGAGGGCGGGGTCACCGCGCTGGTGCTGCTCGCGGTCGGCGGCGCCGTCTACAGCGTGGGTGCGGTCTTCTACGCGCTGCGCCGGCCCAACCCGTGGCCGACGGTCTTCGGCCACCACGAGTTCTTCCACGCCTGCACCCTGGTCGCGGCGATCTGCCACCACATCGCGATCTACTTCGCCCTCTTCGCCTGACTGTGCGCGGCCCTTCCGGCCCGATCCCGTCGATCAGGACGTGACTGCGGGGGCCCGCCCCCTCGCGGGCCCCCGCAGTCCGGCTCGGGGAGTCAGACCGTACGGCGCGGGCGCCGCACCTCGCGGTACTCCTCGACGACGCGGTCGTCCTGCACCGGGACGACCCGGTCGGCGACCACGTGGTCCTCCCGCACCGGCGTGGCGACCACGGTGCGCCGCCGGTTGTTCCAGAAGTAGAGGGTGGTGAGCAGGCCGACGACGCCGGCGAGCATCAGCACCCAGCCGACGACGCTGACGTCCAGCCACCCCAGGTCGGCCTGCACGGCGAACGCGAAGATCGCACCCACCGCGATGAGGAAGATGCTGGCACCGATGCCCATCTTGTCGCCTCCTTGGCTATCAGCTGGCGCTTCTACCCGCCGCGGCCATGGATGAGGTTGCGGCACGCAACCTCATACCCAGGCGTGGTGATCGCCAATCGGGCAAGCTTGTGCCATGACGGACCCGGGAGGCATGGAACGGACGCTGGTGCTGGTGCGGCACGCCAAGGCGGAGCCGCCGGGGGACGGCCCGGACGCGGACCGGGGCCTGACCACCCGCGGCAGGGCGGACGCGGCAGCCGCCGGCGCCTGGCTGGCCCGGCACGCCCTCCTGCCGGACGTGGTGCTCTGCTCGACCGCCCGGCGTACGCGCGAGACGTGGCACGGGGTGGCGATGGGCATGACCGGCTCGCCGGACGAGGCGGGGCCCGCCGGATCGGCACCTGTGGTGCGCTACGAGGCGGCCGTGTACGAGGCCCGCCCGGGGGACCTGCTGACGCTGCTCCGGTCGCTGCCGACGCACGCGGAGACGGTGTTGCTGGTCGCCCACAACCCGGGCGTCTCGCTGCTCTCCGCCCTGCTCGACCCGGTACGCGCCGACAGGGAGGGCCTGCGTACCACGGACGTGGTCGTGCACCGCACGCGGCAGCCCTGGGCGGAACTGGTCCACGCCGACATCACCGCCCGGCACACCGCCCGCGGCTGAGGCACGAGGAAGGGCCCTCGTCAACGCACCGGCCGCCCGGCTCACCGTCGGCCCCGCAAACCTGGCAGGGGCCCCGGTGCGACCGGGGCCCCTGCGTTTCGGGGTCGCTCAGGACGGCGGCGCCGTCGGCGGCGGCGGGTCGGGCGGCGGCGGCATCATCGCCGTCGGGTGGGAAAGTCTGTTTTCCTCGACGATCAGGGTGCGCGCCCGCTTGCGCCGGTCCTGCCAGAACCAGAGCGTGGTGAGCAGCACGGCCAGTCCGGCCAGGATGAACACCCAGCCGACCGCGCGCAGGTCCACCCACCAGACGTTGGCCCGGATGGCGAAGGTCAGAATCGCGCCGATGGCGATGAGGAAGATTCCGCTACCAATGCCCATGTGCGCTGCACTCCCCCGTGCGGTGGCTCTGGGCGTTCATTGACGTCCGAGCCACGGTTACCCGCCGGGGCCGGCAACTACCCGGGACGGCGTCCGCCATAGCGGACAAGGCCACGCGGACCGACACGCGGGCGACGCGACGGAAGGGCCACGCGGCGACGGCCGGCGGGCTGTCCGCCCGCCGGCCGTCGGTGTCGTTGAGCTGCCCTTCAGCGGCTCAGAACGCCTCCTCCGGGAGGTCCATGACGTCCAGGTCGACGTTGGAGATGATCCGCCGGTCGGCGCCGATGCGGGGCAGCACCTCGCGGGCGAAGAACCTCGCGGCGGCGACCTTACCGGTGTAGAACGCCTTGTCGGCGGCCGAGACCTCGCCGGCCAGGGCGCGCAACGCGACGTCGGCCTGCCGCTGCAGCAGCCAGCCGACGACGAGGTCGCCGACAGCGAGCAGGAACCGGCGGCTGCTGAGGCCGACCTTGTATAGCGCGCGGGCGTCGCCGCCCTGCGCCTCGCCCAGCCAGCCGGTCAGCACCCCGAGGATGGTCTGCACCTCGGCGAGCGCCTTGCCGAGCGCCTGCCGCTCCTCCTTGAGCTGGCCGTTGCCGCCCTCGGAGGTGATGAACTCCTGGATCTCCCCGGCGACCGTCAGCAGGGCCTTGCCGTTGTCCCGGACGATCTTTCGGAAGACCAGGTCGAGGCTCTGGATCGCCGTGGTGCCCTCGTACAGGGTGTCGATCTTGGCGTCCCGGACGTACTGCTCCAGCGGGTAGTCCTGGAGGAATCCGGAGCCGCCGAAGGTCTGCAACGCCTCGTGGCCGAGCAGTTCGTACGCCCGCTCCGAGCCGACGCCCTTGACCAGCGGCAGCAGCAGGTCGTTGACCCGCTTGGCCAGCTTCGTGGCCTGCTCGTCGCCCGCCGCCTCGGCGATGGCGACCTTGTCCTGCCAGGACGAGGTGTAGCAGACCAGCGCCCGCAGCCCCTCGGCGTACGACTTCTGAAGCATCAGCGAACGCCGCACGTCGGGGTGGTGGGTGATGGTGACCCGGGGAGCCGTCTTGTCGGCCGTCTGGATCAGGTCGGCGCCCTGCACCCGGTTCTTGGCGTACTCGAGCGCGTTCAGGTAGCCGGTCGACAGGGTGGCGATGGCCTTCGTGCCCACCATCATCCGGGCGTACTCGATGATCATGAACATCTGCCGGATGCCGTCGTGCTTCTCGCCCAGCAGCCAGCCCTTAGCGGGCACGCCGTGCTCGCCGAAGGTCATCTCGCAGGTGTTGGAGGCCTTCAGGCCCATCTTGTGCTCGACGTTGGTGGCGAAGACGCCGTTGCGCTCGCCCAGTTCGCCGGTCTCCTCGTCGAAGTGGTACTTCGGCACGACGAACAGGGACAGGCCCTTGGTGCCCGCGCCGCCCACGCCCTCGACGCCGACCGGGCGGGCCAGCACGTAGTGGACGATGTTGTCGGACAGGTCGTGCTCGCCCGAGGTGATGAACCGCTTCACGCCCTCGATGTGCCACGAGCCGTCGGGCTGCGGGATGGCGCGGGTGCGGCCGGCCCCGACGTCCGAGCCGGCGTCAGGCTCGGTGAGCACCATCGTGGAGCCCCACTGCTTGTCGACGAGGATCCTGGCCCACTTCTTCTGTCGCTCGGTGCCCTCGGCGTACAGCACGTGGGCGAAGGACGGGCCGGAGGCGTACATCCAGATCGGCGCGTTCGCGCCGAGCACCAGCTCGGCGATCGACCACCAGAGGGCGCGCGGGGCGCTGGTGCCGCCCAGCGCCTCGGGGAGGTCCAGCCGCCAGAACTCGGAGTCCATGAACGCCTGGTACGACTTCCGGAGGGACTCCGGCAGCGGCGCGGTGTGCGTGGCCGGGTCGAAGACCGGCGGGTTGCGGTCGCTGTCCGCGTAGCTGGCGGCCAGGTCCTCGCGGGCCAGGCGGTCGACCTCGGAGAGGAAGCTGCGGGCGGTGTCGACGTCCAGATCCGTGTACGGCTCCTGGCCGAACGTCCGGTCCGCCCCGAAGACCTCGAACAGGTTGAACTCGAGGTCCCGAAGGTTGCTCTTGTAGTGGGTCATGCTCGCAGGCCCCGCTTCCGGACACGTGTTACCGATCAGTAACCAAGACTGTATTACTCGCCGGTAGGAAGCGACAAGCCGCTCGCGGAAGTGACGGCGATTACACATTCCGACTTCGCCCGTCGGCGGCCGGCGACCGAAGCACGACGGGGCCCGGCCGGCGGCACGCCCGGGCGGCGGGCGCGCGAGGCTCCGCCGGGGTCGGCTAGCCCTCGGCGGCGCCGAGCTCCCAGCTCGGTACGGGTGCGGTCGCGTCGCTGACCGGGCCCGCGTACTCCATCAGAACCAGGGCGATGTCGTCGTCGAGCCGGCCATGCACCCACTCGACCAGGGCCGTCTCCAGCGACGCCAGACCGTCGCCGACGGTGCCGTGGCCGAGCAGCCGCCATGCCCGGTCCGCCGTCGGGAAGAACTCGCCGTCCCGCCGGGCCTCGCCGAGGCCGTCGGTGAACAGCAGCAACCGGTCGCCCGGCTCCAGGCGCTCCACCCGGGGCCGGACCACCGGCATGAAGCCCAGCGGCGGGGCCGGGGCCGGCGGCTCCAGCGGGATCACCGCGCCCCGGCGCAGCAGCAGCGGCGGCGGGTGGCCGCAGTTGACGATGGTCAACGTCCCGCCCCGCTCCTCGACCAGGGCCGCCGTGACGAAGTCCTCGTCGCCGACGTTGCGGGCCACCGCCCGGTCCAGGTCCGCGACCACGGCCCGCAGGTCGGCCCGCTCGTACGCGACGTGCCGGTACGAGCCCAGCACGATGCTGGCCAGCCGGACCGCGTCCAGCCCCTTGCCGCGTACGTCGCCGATGATCATTCGCACGCCGTACGGGGTGTCCATGGCCTCGTACAGGTCGCCGCCGATCTCCGCGGTGGTGCTGGAGGAGATGTAGCGCCCGGCCACCATGAGGGTGCCCACCTGCGGGCCCAGTGGACGCAGCACCGCCTGCTGGGCCACCGCCGCCAGCTTGGACAGCTCGGCGATCCGCTCGGCCTGCCGCTGGCGTACCGCCGCCACCGCCGCCGCGATTCCGGTGGCCAGCGCGATGCCGGCCACGTTGACCGCGGTGACCAGGGACGTCCTCGGCTCGGTGAGCGCGAAGGCGGAGCCGATGGCGGTCGCCACGGCTCCCACCCCGAGCACCACCCGCCAGGAGGCGAGGGCCGCGGCGAGGAAGGGCGCGGCGACCATCAGCGCGATGTAGTGCGCCGGACGGCCGTCCGCCAGCTCCACCGCGGAGACGATCGCGAGCAGGACAAGGGCCGCGCCGAGGCCGGCGCGGGATCCTGGGCTCAGCGGGCCGCGGCCCGACTGGAAGGCATGCGTGCGTACGAAGGACAGCATGCCTGATCCGGATGAACGGGTGAATGATCCTGGCCCGTCATCCGATGATGTTCTACCCGGGCGGCCCCGGAAGCGGGGCTGATCGACTCCGGTCACCTCGGCCATCGCCGGTTGCGTACGCGTCAGCCCAGCACCTCGTACCGGACGGTCAACTCGCCGAGGTCGACCGACGCGATGGCCGCAAAGGCGGCGCGGGACAGGTCGAGGCACCGGCCCGCGACGAACGGGCCGCGGTCGTTGATCCGCACGGTGACGGACTTGCCGTTCGCCGGGTTGGTCACCCGGACCTTCGTGTTGAACGGCAGCGTCTTGTGCGCGGCGGTGAGGGCGCTCGGGTCGAAGGTCTCCCCGTTGGCCGTCATCTGCCCCTCGTCGTAGAAGGACGCGCCGCAGGTTCCGCTGTCGACGACCTTGCTGGTCGGCGCGGCCTTCCTGGTCGTGGCGGTCGGCTTCGGCACGGAGGTCCGCGGCTTGCTCCGGGACGCGGCCTGGCTCCGGGTGGCCGTCGGGCTGGCGGTGGCGCTCGGCGAGAGGCTGGGGCTGGGGCTGGGCGAGAGGCTGGGGCTCGGCGACGCCGACGGGGTGGCGGCGAGGATGTCCGCCGGGGTCTCTGCGGCGGCTGTCGGCGACGCCTCGCCGGAGGTCAGGTGCACGGCGCCGACGGTCCCGCCGACGACGAGCGCGACGCCGATGGCGGCGGTGGCCGCGATCGCGGCCGGCGAGAGGGAGAAGCGGGTGCGGGAGTGCCTGCCAGCCACCGGTCCGGTCCTTTCGTCGACTGAGCAAAACCGGCCCGAACCGTAACGAGAGAAGCACTTCCGAAGTCAACGTGATCATGCTGTTATGTTCGCAATTGCCCGCATACGTGTACCCGATCATCCGAGGCGAGGTGGGCCGCACGGCCCCGGCCGCGCCTGGTGGCTGAGCGCGGACTTCGGCGCCGTCCCCGCCCCCCTCGCGGCGATGCCGCACGATGGTCGGCATGCCCGCCGAGCTGAGCGAACGTCTGGTCGAGCTGTTCCGCTGGATCGATCCCGGCCCGCAGAGCGGCCACCTGGTCAGCGACGCCTCCGCCTGGTGGCGCGACGCGGACGTGCTGGCGCGCCTCGGGCCGGCCCTCGCGGAACCGTTCCGGGACGCCCGGCCGACCGTGGTGCTCGCCCCGGCCGTCACCGGGCTGCTGCTCGGCCCGCTCGCCGCCACCGCACTCGGGGTCGGGTTCGTGCCCGCATACAAGGCGGGGGACGGGCGGGCGCCTGCCGGGCCGACGACGTGGGCGCAGAGCCCGCCGGACTTCCGGGGCCGCCGGGTCGACCTGGGGGTACGGGACCGGCACCTCGGCCCCGGGGACCGGGTGCTGGTGGTCGACGACTGGGTAGCCACCGGCGCCCAGCTCCGCGCCCTGTACGCGATCTGCGCCGCCCGGGGCGCCCAGGTCCTCGGCGCGTCCGCCGTGGTGGTCGACTGTCCGCCCGAACTCGCCGCCGAGCTGCGGGTACGCGGCCTGGTCGACGCCGCCCGGCTCGGCTGAGGGCGAGACCTCGGCGCGAGGCATTGACCTCAAACGAGGTTGAGGTCGGACGATCCCGGTATGGACTACGGCATCCTGGACGAGGCGTACCAGCGGCTGCACCAGACCGGTCCCGAGTACGAGGGCTGGCTCACCAACCACGGCCCCATGGCGGCCGAGGCCCTCGTGCGGCACGGGCACGACGACGGCGTACACCGCTGGCTGGACGGCTACCGTCGCCGGCTGGACGAGCTGCCCCGCGGCGTACGACCGATCGACGACTGGCGGGCCGCGCTGGGCGACCCGAAGCGCGCCGGCGACTGGCTGGCGTCGGGGCCACCCGGCCGCCCTGGGATGCTGAGGTCGCGGCCCCGACGGCCGGGCCGACTCAGGTCACGGCCCTGCCGGCGGCCGGCGGGGCGGGGGTGACTGCGGCGCTGGCCGGGCTGCCCCGGATCGCCGACCAGAGCGGCGGCATCCTGGAGCGGCTCGGCCGGCTGCCGGACGTACCGGAATGGGAGGCCGCGCTCGCGGCACTGCGGCCGGCGCGGACCCCGGCCGAGGCGGAGCGGGGCCTCGTCGAGCTGACGCACCGCGCCGCCCTGGGCTATCTGCGGTACGCCCACGGCAACGCCGTCATGCTGGTGCACGCGGTGACCGCGCCGACGGCGGTGCTGCGCGTGCTGCCGGATCTCGACCCCGCGCTCGGGGCGCCGAGCTTCGCCGCCGCCTGGTCCGCGACGGCGGCGGTCACCGCCGTCTACGCCCCGCCGGACGGCGTGCCACCCGCCACGGCGGCCCCCGGTACCCCGGCCGAGGTGTTCGACCGGGCGGCTCGGCACGGCGACGAGCACGTGGTGAAGCTGGCCGACGCGGTCCTCGACGCGCACGCGGCCACCGGGGACGAGCGGGTGCTGGCGGCGGCCGACCACGCCGGGCGGCTCATCTGACGAATTCCTCCACCGCGGTGCAGACCCGGCCCAGCGCCTCGGCCGAGCGGGCCAGCGGGCCGGGCACCAGCAGCCCGTGGTCGGCCTCGTCGATCTCCAGCACGTGCGGCGTGAGCCGGCGGGCCCCCGCACCGTCCCAGAGGCTGTCGGCGGTGCCGCCGACGAGCAGGAACGGGTCGCTCGCCCGGCTCAGCGCCTCGGCCACGTCGGCGCGGCGCACCAGCGGGGTGAGCCAGACCGCGCGCAGCCCGTGCTCGGCCGCGAGCGGCGCGGCGAAGCTGCCGAGCGACTTGCCGACCAGCAGGTCGGTGGGCTCGGCCAGCGCCGGCAGGACCTGCTCGGTCACCCAGAGCGCCGCCCGGTCCGCGCCCAGGTCCGGTGGCACCTGCCAGCTGATCTCGTGAGTGACGAAGCCGCGGCGGCGCAGCGCCTCGCCGACGTACGCGAACAGCGGCGCCCGGGTGTCGTAGCCCCGCCCCGGGATCAGCACCGCACGCCGGTCCGCCATCGCCCGCCTCCTCGTCGCCTCGGCCTCGCCGTCACCGTAACGCCACCGGCGCCCGTGGTGGGGTCCGATCCCGGCCCGGGCGGCGGCCGGCGCGTAGCCTCGGCAGGATGTGGCCTCGGATCGGCGGACTGCGCACCCTCGACCTCGGCACCCCCGGGGAGATGCGGGCGAGGCTCAACACCCTGGTGCGCAACGGCGTCAAGACGGCGACGGCCGGCCTGCTCGACGAGTACGCAGACGAGGGCGAGGAACTGGAGCACGTCGGCGAGCGACTGGCCCTCGTGGACGACCACGACACCCTGGTCGGCGTCGTCGAGGTGACCGGCGTCGAGGTGGTCCGCTTCGCCGACGTCCCCTGGGACTTCGCCCGGTCGGAGGGGGAGGGCGACCGGTCGATCGAGGAGTGGCGAGCCGGCCACGCCGCCTACTGGGCCCGGGTGGGCACCCCGGTCACGGACGACAGCCGGATCGTCTGCGTCCGCTTCCGCCTCGTCTCGGCTGGCGACGGCGTCCTCGGCACGTAGGGGGCGTCCTCGGCACGTAGGGAATGGCTCCCTTCTCGCCCGCCGGCCCGGGGCTCACGCGGTGGCGAGGCCGCGCAGCTCCGGCAGGAGGCGGGTGGCGACGTCCAGCAGGATCGCCTCGTCCCCGGCGTACCAGCTGCTGGCGCGCGGCCAGTGCGTCACCACGTCGGTGAAGCCGAGGTCGGCGGCCCGCCGGACCTGCTCGGCGAAGAAGTCCGCGCTGCTCAGCGAGAACGCGGGGGCGGAGTCGAGGGAGAGGTAACGGTCCAGCGTCGCGGGGTCGCGTCCCGCCTCGGCCAGCGTCCGGTCCATCCGGGCCGACAGTTCGCGCACCGTCCCCCACCAGCTCTCCACGTCGTCGCCGCCGGCGCCGGTGGTCACCCAGCCCTGGCCGTACCGGGCCGCCAGCCGCATCGACCGGGGGCCGTTGGCGGCCACCACGAACGGCACCCGCGGGGTCTGCACGCAGCCCGGGTTGCTGCGGGCGTCCACGGCGGCGAACCAGTCGCCACGCCAGGTCGTGCCGTCCTCGCGCAGGATCAGGTCGAGCAGCTCGGTGAACTCGGCGAACCGGTCGACCCGCTGGCGCGGCGGCAGCGTCTCGCCCCCGAGCACGGCGGAGTCGAAGCCGATGCCGCCCGCGCCGAGGCCGAGCAGGAACCGGCCGCCCGAGACGTCGTCGAGGGCAGTGACCTGGCGGGCGAACGCCGCCGGGTGCCGGAAGTTGGGCGAGGCGACGAGGGTGCCCAGCCGAATCCGGGAGGTCACCGTGGCGGCGGCGGTCAGCGTCGTCACCGAGTCGAACCACGGCCCGTCGACCAGGTCCCGCCAGCCCAGATGGTCGTACGTCCAGGCGTGGTCGAAGCCCCACTCCTCCGCCCGCCGCCACCGCCGCTGCGACTCCGACCAGCGCTGGTCGGGCAGGATCACGATGCCAATCCGCATGATCGCCAGGGTACGGCCCGCGGTGTTCTCACAGCGTGGCGAGCTTGGCCAGCATCCGCCCCAGGTGCGGCTCCACGGTCCCCGGGGCGGCGTCGGCCACCTCGCGCGGCGTCCACCACCGCACGCCGTGGAACTCCGCCCGGTCGGGGGTGATCCGCTGCTCGCGGTCGCCGACGAGCACGTACCAGAGGCTCACGTCCGTGTGCCGGGTCCCCGGCGGGCCGACCGTCGGGGTCACCGTGACCAGGGCCGGGCGCGCGCCGAGGGCCGGCGCGAAGACCGCCGGTACGCCCAGTGGGCCGGGTCAGCGGTCGGCGGGGGTGCGGGCCAGCCACTCCGGCGCGAGCAGCGACCAGACCTCGGTGTCGTACCGGACGCCCTGGTAGAGGAACTCGTCCCGCAGCACCCCGTCCCGCCGCATGCCGAGCCGCCGGGCGACGTTGCTGCTGGCGGTGTTCTCCGGGCGGCACAGCCACGCCACCCGGTGGATGCCCCGCACGCGCACCGCCCAGTCGACGAGGTGCCCGGCCGCCCGGGTGACCAGCCCGCGGCCCTGGCCGGCCGGCTCCAGCCAGCAGCCGAGCTCGCACCTGCCGGCGGCGGCGTCGAAGGAGACGAACATGACCCCGCCGACGAGCGTGCCGTCGAGCCAGATGCCGTACAGCCGGCCGGCGTCGCGGGCCGCGAGGTCCGCGAACCGCTGCAGGATGGCGCGGGCGGAGTCCAGGTCGGTGGCCCGGCTCGCCCACGGGATCCACGGGTCCACCGCGGCACGCGCCCGGTCCATGTGGGCGAGGTACTCCTCGGCCTGCCACGGCTCCAGCGGGCGCAGCTCGGCGCCGTCGTCCAGACTGATCGCGAACACGAGCGCACTGTACCGGCGGGGACCGCTCCGTACCGCCCGCCGCGTCATGCCTCGCTGGTGCGACGCCGGTTGTCCGCCCCGGCTGGAGCAGGCCCCGACGGGGATCGCCTGGTAAGGGTTCCCCATACCGCCCCGTGCGCAAGACCGACCACAATGGAGAACCGTCACGTGCCATACCGAAAGGACGCAAGTGAAACGTCGACTTCTGCACGCCCTGACGGCCGGGATCGTCATCCTTGGCGGCGCGGCGGTGGCAGCCCCGCCGGCCTCGGCAAGCGACGCCCCCGGCTTCGTCTGCAACCTCACGGAGAACACCTGGCTCCGCGCCGCGCCCCAGAGCTCCTTCATCCTGCGCACGCTGACGGCGGGTCGCGGGTTCCGCTGGCACGGCCAGGTCTGGGGCGTCGACGACGACGTCTGGATCTACGGCCACGGCGCCGAAGACCCCGCACTGGACGGTTGGGTCCCGGCCCGCAACACCACCTGCTGAACCGTCGACTCTGCCGGGGATGGCCGCACGCTGCTGCGGCCATCCCCGTACCCGTTCCCGCCGGATCGGCCCCGAGGTCCGGCGCGCCAGCGATCAGCGGTACGAATTGAGGGCACCCAGGACCGCGGCGAACTCGTCGGGTGGCAGGAGAATTCGGTTGCGGTGCGCCGCCCGGGAGCCCTGACGCCAGATGGGCGTCTCGACGTCCCGCTCCGGATCCCGGGCTGACACCCAGATCTGCCAGGCGGCGTAGTGGGCGGCCTCGCCTGCCCAGACGCGGGTCACCTGCGACCAGGGAATGACCCGCGTACGGAAGACCGTACGGATCTTGATGCCGTGGTCGCTGACGTAGACGCCCACCAGCGTCACCCGCCACAGCACCAGCTGCCAGATCGACACGAAGAGGCCGATGGCCACACCCCCAGGTAGGCCGCTTCCGGGAAGGCCGCAGAGCGGAAGGAGACCGACGGCGGACGCGCCGACGGCGACGACGTAGCGCAAGGTGTAGAGATCGCCCTGGCCGCCCCCGTAACCGTACGGCCGCGCCCAGTCCGGCATGTGCCGCATCGTACGGCTCGACGGCAAGCCCGAAGCGGGTGATGGGAATCGAGTTGGGGCGTCGGACACGGCCCCTGGCGGCGAGTTCGCGGCGAGGTTGACTGCTACTTCGGATCGCCGCTCGAATGCCTCGCTCACCGTGTTCACAAACTGCCCTACCGCGCTCCCTACGGTCCTCGCCCGGTGCCCCGGCCAGGCGAGAGCCTGAAATTGGTTCGACCCCCGCTCGCCTCGCCCGTTAGGTTGCGAGCTTGTTCCCACTGCAGGGAGCCCGTGAGATCCTCGTGCGGCCGCCCAGGCAGATCCCACACGGAGAGTAGGCCTCGTCAATGGCATGCCGTATCAGTGAGCTCGTGCTCAAGTGCCACGACCCCGAGTTGCTGGCGCGGTTCTGGTGCGAGGTCCTGGATTTCATAGAGCTCGATCGCGAAGCGGAGGGCTGCATCGAGATAGGTCCGCGCGAAGGGTTCGGCGGCCCGCAGCCGACGATCTTCCTCATCCGCGACGACGAGCCGAAGAACGGGCGTGCCCGGCTGCACATCGACGTCAACCCCACCGACCGCGATCAGGACGCCGAGCTCGAGCGTCTCCTGGCCGCCGGGGCCAAACTCGTCGACATCGGTCAGCCTGCCGAGGCATCCTGGCACGTCCTCGCCGACCCGGAAGGCAACGAGTTTTGCCTGCTCAAGCGCCGCCTCGACCCACTCTGACGGCCTCGCCGAAACGATCGGCGCAGCCGCCACCCCACAGCCGCCGACAAGATCTCGACGTCTGACCACGGCGCGGCGGGCTGCCCGGCCAGGGAGGCCCGATGGCACGCTGCATGATCCTTCAACCTTGGAACATCGAAGGCCCTGGCTGGGACTGTCGTCCTGGCCAGGGCCTCGATCGTGGAGCGGGTGACGGGAATCGAACCCGCACTGTCAGCTTGGGAAGCTGATGTTCTGCCATTGAACTACACCCGCAGGCGGCACCACTGTACCTGAGGTCGCCGCCACTCTGCACCAGGTACCCCCCTCGGACGCGTCACCAGCCCTCCCGGCACCCCCAAAGACGACATTCCACCAGGAAAAACCCGCAGAAGTTTTCACCCCAGCAATACATGGCCATTCTCAAATTCGTCGATCGGATGTAACGTCACCTCCACGTTTCAGCCTCGGCGTGACATACCCCCTGTCGCGTCGTCAGAAAGAGGTGGGCCCATGGGACTCCGTCCCAACCTGCTGACCCGGCGGACCGCCGGCGTCGCGTCGACGACCCTCGCGCTGCTGCTCAGCACCGCCGCGGTGGGCGTCGTCCCGGCCGCGTCGGCCTTCTCCGCCGCCCCGTCGGACGCCTGCGTCGAGCCGGCCGACGTCCACACGGACGCCCGGATCAAGGCCGGCGGCCACGCCAAGCACGAGCCGAACGAGCTGACCTCCGCCCAGGTCCGTGAGCGCGAGGCGGACCTGGCCGCCGCCCTGCGCGAGCGGGCCAACTTCCGCCCCGGCGCCGGGGCCACGCCGGTCGCGAGCGTGACCATCCCGGTCATCGTCCACGTCATCCAGCGGGACAGCACCCGGGCCGGTGGCAACATCCCGGACTCGATGATCACCCAGCAGATCAGCGTGCTGAACCAGGCGTACAGCGGCGCCACCGGCGGCGCGGCCACCGCCTTCGCGTTCCAGCTGCAGAAGATCAACCGGGTCACCAACCCGGCCTGGTACCCGATCGTGTACGGCTCGTCCGCCGAGCGCTCGATGAAGAGCACCCTGCGGGAGGGCGGCAAGAACACGCTGAACGTCTACCTCGGCGAGCTGAGCGACGACCTGCTCGGCTGGGCGACCTTCCCGCAGCGGAAGTTGAGCAGCTCGGACGGCGTGGTCGTGCTGGGCGAGTCGCTGCCGGGTGGCACCGCCACCAACTACAACCAGGGCGACACCGGCACCCACGAGGTCGGCCACTGGCTGAACCTGTACCACACCTTCCAGGGCGGCTGCTCCGGCTTCGGCGACAGTGTGGACGACACCCCGGCCGAGGGCTCGGCGGCGTTCCAGTGCCCCACCGGGCGGGACACCTGCACCGCGGCGGGCCTGGACCCGATCACCAACTTCATGGACTACACCTACGACTCGTGCATGTACCAGTTCACCCCTGGTCAGGCGAGCCGGATGCTGACCGCGTGGAACGCCTACCGCGCGGCCTGACGTACCACCGCTGCTGACACTCCGGTGCCGGCTCCGTCCTACGACGGGGCCGGCACCGGCGTCTTCGGGGGTCAGGCCGCCGCGCGGTGGGCGCCCCGCGCACGCCGGGCCGGCCCCTGATCGGGTACGTCGACACTTGCGCCGCCCGCGGGCCTCGCCGCCAGCGGGTCCAGCCAGACCTGCACGGCCGGCCGGCCCGGGCCCTCGCCAGGAGCGGAGGAGCCGCCGTGCGCCCGCCGGGTCAGCATCGCCACGTCGACGGTGAACTCGAACAGCCGCCAGTCGACCTGCGGCGCGGCCCGCCCGATCTCGGCCAACCGGGCCACCCGCGCCTGGTCGGTCACGGGCCGGGCGCGCCCCGCCACGTACGCCTCGTCGTCGCTGTCCTCAGGTGGGAAGGAGTGCAGCGCGTAGCGGCCGTCGCGCTCCAGGTCGCGCCGCTTCGGGGAGTCGATGACGAAGCAGAAGAGCCCCTCGTCGGTGATCACCGGGGACACCGGGTGCACCCGGGGCCCGCCGTCGGCACGGACGGTGGCCAGGTAGCCGAAGCCCGGCCCGTACTGCTGCATGAGGAGGCGGATCCCGTCGGCGAGTCGTGGCTCGTCAGCGGCGAATTCGGACCAGGAAGCCATGCCGGCATCCTATCGAACAAATGTACGATCAGCGACCACGACACGCAGGTCCCCCGAACCGGTCGCAGCGGCTGTCACCAGGCTCGCTATGGTGTTGCGATGCTGCTCTCCGACCGCGACCTCGTCAGCGAGCTGAACGCTGGCACGCTCGCGCTGGAGCCGTTCGAGCCGACCCTGGTGCAGCCGTCGAGCATCGACGTGCGCCTCGACAAGCTCTTCCGCGTCTTCAACAACCACCTCTACACGCACATCGACCCGTCGCTCCAGCAGGACGACCTGACGTCGGCGGTGGAGGTGCCCGACGGCGAGCCGTTCGTGCTGCATCCGGGCGAGTTCGTGCTCGCCTCGACGCTGGAGGTGATCTCGCTCGGCGATCAGCTCGCGGGCCGCCTCGAAGGCAAGAGCTCGCTCGGCCGGCTCGGGCTGCTGACCCACTCGACCGCCGGCTTCATCGACCCGGGCTTCTCCGGGCACGTCACGCTGGAGCTGTCCAACGTGGCGAACCTGCCGATCACCCTGTGGCCGGGAATGAAGATCGGGCAGCTGTGCATCTTCCGGCTCTCGTCGCCGGCCGAGCACCCGTACGGGTCGGCCGTCTACGGCTCGCGCTACCAGGGGCAGCGCGGCCCGACCCCGAGCCGGTCCTGGCGGAACTGGCGCACCTGGCCCACCCGCTGACACCGCCCGGCGGCGAGCAGGGGCCCCCGTCCCGCAGGGGCCCCGTACCCGTCAGCCGGGGCGGCCGTAGCTGTTGACCTGGCCGTCGTCGACGCGCTTCATCTTGATCGGGACGCCGGCCTGGGAGGCGTGCACGACCCAGCCGCCACCGACGTACATGCCGACGTGGTGCAGGTCGGCGTAGTAGAAGACGAGGTCGCCGGGGCGCAGGTCGGCGCGGCTCACCCGGGCGGTCACGGCCCGCTGCCGGGCCGCGTTGTGCGGCAGCGAGACGCCGGCCCTCGCCCACGCGGCCATCATCAGGCCGGAGCAGTCGAACGCGTTCGGGCCCGCGGCGCCCCACACGTACGGCTTGCCGATCTGGGCGCAGGCGAACTTGACCGCGATCCCGGCGCCGCCGCCCGGGTAGCTCGCCGGGCACGGGGCGGGCCGCAGCGCGCCGCCGCCACCGCTGCCGTACACCTTGATGCGGAGCTTCTGCAGCCGGTCGATCTCGGCGTTGATCTGCTTACGCTTCGCCGCGAGCTGCGCCTCCGTGCGGGTGAGCTGGGCGACCATCTCGTCCAGCGGCTGCTTCTTCGCGGCCAGCCGGTCGCGCAGGTCGACGACCGTCTGGACGTCGCGCTGCTGGCGGTGGGCGAACTGGTCGAGCAGCTCCAGCTGCCCCAGCATCTGGCTCGCGGAGCGGCTGCCCAGCAGCGCGTTCACGGCCGAAAGATTCTCACCCTTGTACGCCTCGACGGCGAGGCCGTTGACCTTCGCCATCGCCTCGTCCACCTGACGCTGCAACGGCCCGATCTGCCGGGCGAGCGCGTCGGCCTGCTTCCGCTTCGCGGCGAGGTCCTGGCGGGTGGCGTTGTGCCGCTCGATGAGCGGTTCGAGCTTGTTCCAGTCCTGGTCGATCTGCTGCTCGATCTCGGCGACCGACGGCTCGGCGTGGGCCGGGGGCGCGACGCCCGCCAGGACGACGGCGGCGCCGGCGAGGGCGGCCAGGGCGGTGGTGAAGCGTGACCAGCGTGGACGCGGCGCAGCCGGCATCCGGTCGGCGTGAGCCGACCGGCGCGACGGGCGCCGCGGGGCATGGTGTGCCACCGGGCTCCGTTCTCCTTCTTCCGTACCGCCTACCGGGTTAGCTGACGGGTTCGGGCGGGAAGGGAAAGCGCCCTACCGCAGCGAGGCTGCGGATTCACCCCGGCGTACCTGGGTCCCCGGCTCGCCCGGAGGCGACTCGGCGGTGTCGGGCCGTCACCGCCCGGTTTAGGCGGCGCTGTGACCGGCCGACGGTTGACCAGAGTAGAGACGGCTGTTACCGATTCGCAACCCGACGGGCTGTGACACTCCGTATGACCGGGGTCTCCGTAGCTTTCCTTCACTCGATATCGAGAACCGGAAAGGTATTGACCCCGCGGGGCGGCGGCGGGAGGGTGGCCTCACCCAGACCCTCACTCGGGAGGTTCGATGCCCCGATCCAACCTACCGGCGAGCAGACGCGTCCTGCTCGCCGCCGTGGTGGCAGCGGCCACCGCGGTCCTACCCTTCGCCGCCGGGCCCGTCGCGGCCGAGCCGCTCGGCACCGGGTCCGCCGACGCACCCACCGATCGCCAGCAGCAGTACGCGGCCGCCGCGGCCGAGTACGGCGTACCGGAGAGCGTCCTGCTCGGCGTGTCCTACCTGGAGTCCCGGTGGGACACCCACGCCGGCCGCCCGAGCACGAGCGGCGGGTTCGGCCCGATGCACCTGACCGACGCCGAGCGGGTCGCCTCGGCCGAGGCCGCCAGCGCCCATGTCGACGAGGGCGAGGACCCTCGGGGCGACGACTCCCGGCCGCTGGTGGTTCCCGAGTCCGGCCCGGCCGAGCCGGCCCCGGCGCTGCCCGGCCTGCGGACCCTGGAGGCCGCCGCGGGGCTCACCGGTGCCAGCGAGGAGGCGCTCATCGCCGACCCGGCCACGAACATCCGCGGCGGGGCGGCGCTGCTCGCGTCGTACCAGAAGGAGCTGGCCGGCCCGGTCGGCGCCGACAGCGACCCGGCGGCCTGGTACGGCGCGGTGGCCCGCTACGCCGGCGCGGACACCGAGGACGCCGCGGCGGCCTTCGCCGACGAGGTGTACGGCCAGATCAACGCCGGCGCGAGCCGGACGACCGACGACGGGCACCAGGTGACGCTGACCGCGCGCGCGGTCGACCCGGACGAGTCCGCGGTGAACCGCCTCGGGCTGCGGCGCGCGGAGCGGCCGGACGGCCTGGAGTGCCCGGTCGGGCTGCCCTGCGAGTGGATCCCGGCCCCGTACGCGAAGACCGGCCCCGGCGCCGGCCAGTACGGCAACCACGACCTGGCCAACCGGCCGGAGCAGCAGAAGATCGAGTACATCATCATCCACGACACCGAGGGCTACTTCACCCCGAGCGTCAACCTGGTGAAGCGGGCGGACTACCTGGGCTGGCACTACACGCTGCGCTCGGTGGACGGCTACATCGCCCAGCACATCAAGGCCAAGGACGTCGGCTGGCACGCCGGCAACTGGTACGTCAACGCCAAGTCCATCGGCCTCGAGCACGAGGGCTTCGCCGGCCACGGCACCTGGTACACGGAGGCGATGTACCGCACCTCCGCGAAGCTGGTGCGGCACCTCGCGCTGCGGTTCCAGATCCCGCTGGACCGGCAGCACATCCTCGGCCACGACAACGTCCCCGGCACGGTGGCGTCGACGGTGCGGGGGATGCACTGGGACCCGGGCCCGTACTGGAACTGGTCGCACTACTTCGACCTGCTCAAGGCGCCGTTCCAGTCGACCGCCACCCCGCAGACCGGGCTGGTCACCATCGACCCCGACTACGCGAGCAACCAGCCGGCGTTCACCGGGTGCAACCGGCAGCCGCCCGGTGTCCCGAGCCCGCCGCCGCCGATCGCGCCCTGCCCGCTGCGCGGATCGTCCTCGGTCATCCTGCACACCGGGCCGAGCGCCGACTCGCCGCTGGTGAACGACCGCGGGCTGCGCCCGGACGGCACGCCGAACACGATGTACGTCTCCGACCACGGCGCCCGCGCCTCGACCGGCCAGACGTACGCCCTCGCGGACGTCCGGGGTGACTGGACCGCGATCTGGTACCTCGGCCAGAAGGCCTGGTTCCACAACCCGGCCGCGGCACCCACCGCCAAGTGGGCGGAGGGCTTCGTGGTGACCCCGAAGGCCGGCAGGGCCACGATCCCGGTGTACGGGCGGGCGTACCCGGAGGCGGCGGCGTACCCGGCCGGCGTGCCCTACCAGGCGATCTCGCCGCTGCAGTACACCCTCTCGGCGGGCCAGCGGTACGCCGTCGGCGGCGTGCTGGCCGGCGAGTACTACCGGGCCGTCACCTTCGACGGCTCGTCGCCGGGCGACTGGACGGTGATCCGGGGCGAGAACCGGTACGTGCAGATCCAGTTCGGCCACCGGGTGATGTACGTCAACCAGGACGACGTCGACGTGCTGCCGGCGGCGGTGGGCGCTCCGCGCTGACCGTCACCCGCACGAAAACGGCCCCCGCTCGAGCGGGGGCCGTTTCCTGGTTGCGTGGGCGTCAGAGGCGGCGGAAGCCGGCAATCGGCATGTAGTTGATGCTCGCCACCTGAACCGGTTTGCCGATCCGGGGCGCGTGCACCATCTTGCCGTTGCCGAGGTAGAGGCCGACGTGGTGCAGGTCACTGAAGAAGAACACCAGGTCGCCCGGGTGCGCCTCGGAGCGCGGGATGAGCGTGCCCTTTTTCCACTGATCGCCGGTGAAGTGCGGCAGATAGATGTCGGCAGCCTTGTAGGCGTACTGGGTCAGGCCGGAGCAGTCGAACGCGTCCGGCCCGGCGGCACCCCACACGTACGGGTCGCCGACCTGGGCACAGGCGGTGCGGATGGCGATCCGGGCCGCATCGCTGATCACGCCGGTGACCGTGGGGCAGCCCTCGGTGACCACCACGGTCTTCGGCATCATGCCCTGCAGCCGCTTGATCTCCGTGTTGATCTTCGTCTTCTTGGCCGCCAGCTCCTTGGTCTTCTTCTCCTGGTCGGCGATCAGGGTGTCGAGCTTCTGCTTCTCGCCGTCGTACTTGGCGCGCACCGCCATGACCCCCTCGATCTGCTTGCGCTCCTGCGCGGCGAGGCGGTCCAGGATCGTCAGCTGCTCGGCGAGCGTTCCGGGCTTGGTGCTGACCAGCAACGCGCTGAGCTCCTGGGACGGGCCGGACATGTAGTACCGGGAGGCGAGGTCGCCGACGCGGCTCATGGCCAGGTCGGCCTCCAGCGCCAGCGGCTCGATCTTCTTCTGCAGCTCGTCCGACTTCTTCTTGTTGACCTTCAGCTGGGCGCGCACCTTGTTGTACTGCTCGATCGTGGGTTCGAGCTGCTCCCACTGCTTGTCGATCTGCGCCTCGAGCTCGTCGACCGACGGCGCGGCGTACGCGGGCGCGGCCAGCACGCCGGCGCCGACGGCGACGGCCGCGACCAGGGTGAGCAGGCGGTGTGCGACCCGGCGTGCGCGGCCCGGGCGAGCGGACGGTAGTCCGGGCGCACGACGATGAGGAGGCATGGTTGCCACCGGCATGAACTCCTTCGCAACCGACCGCCGGGCGCCTCGCGAGGGGGAAGATCGAGACAGACAAGCCACAGCGGTCAGCGCCCCACATTAGGGAAGCCCGCGCGGGGAATCAAGGCCGGTCGACGGGCCGTCACGCCCCGGCGACCGAACGCGCACAACGGGTGCGGCAGCCGGGGCGAGGACTCAGCCGACGATGGCCGTCAACACGTCGTCGAGGGTCACCACGCCCAGCGGGCGGCGGCCGTCGCTCACCAGGACCATGTGCCGCCGCTCCCGGCGCATCGACAGGAGCAGGTCGGCCAGCGTACGGTCCGGCGGCACCACGGCCAGCGGGTGGTAGACCTCGGGCGGCACGGGCGCCCGGCGGTCCGCCCCGGCGTACCCCAGCACGTCCTTGACGTGCACGAAGCCGAGCACCCGCCGGGTGGCCCGCTGCACCACCGGGAACCGGGAGCGGCCGGTGCGGGTGGCCAGCACCTCCAGGGAGGCCGGGGAGACGTCCTCGGCGACGGTGGTCACCGTCGACCACGGCCGCAGGGCGTCGGCCGCCGTACGGCTGTGCAGCGCGAGCGCGCCCGTGATCCGGGCGTGCTCCTCCGCGTCGAGCAGTCCCTCCGTCCGCGCCTGGGACACCAGCCCGGCCAGTTCCTCGGCCGTGAAGACCGTCTTGACCGCGTCCGTCGCCTCCACCCGCCACAGCCGCAGCACCTGACGCGACGCCCACTTCATGGCCACCAGCAGCGGCTTGGTGGCCGTGCAGAACGCCAGCATCGCCGGCCCGAGCCAGAGCGCGGACGGCTCCGGCCCGGCCAGGGTGATGTTCTTCGGCACCATCTCGCCGACGACGGTGTGCAGGAAGACCACCATGCCGAGCGCGATCAGGAAGGCCACCGGATGCACCGCGCCGGACGGCAGGCCCACCGCGTGGAACGGCACCTCCAGCAGGTGGGCCAGCGCCGGCTCGGCGATCGCGCCGAGGCCCAGCGAGCAGATCGTGATGCCGAGCTGCGCTCCGGCGATCATCAGCGGGATCTGGTTCATCGCGGACAGCGCCCAGCGGGCCCGCTTCGACGTGACGGCCAGCGGCTCGATCACCGTCCGGCGGGACGCGATCAGCGCGAACTCGCTGCCCACGAAGAAGGCGTTGCCGAGCAGCAGCAGCACGGTCACCAGCAGCTCAAGCATCGTCGCCGGGCTCCTCCGGGCGGACCACCCGCACCTGCTCGACCCGGTGCCGCTCCACCTCGACCACGGTGAACTCCCAGCCGTCCTCCTCGACCGTCTCGCCGGCCACGGGGATGTGGCCGAGGCGGGCCATCAGGAAGCCCGCCAGCGTCTCGTACGGACCCTCGGGCAGCCGGAAGCCGGTCTGCTCGGCCAACTCGTCCTCGCGCAGGACGCCGTCGACCAGCGCGGTGCGCTCCCCGCCCGGCACGGTCAGCTCGACCGGTCCGGCGTCGTCGACCGCGTCCGGGTCGAACTCGTCGGCGATCTCCCCGACCAGCTCCTCCACCAGGTCCTCGACGGTCACGACGCCGTCGGTGCCGCCGTACTCGTCGACCACGATCGCCAGGTCCGCGCCGGCGGCCCGCAGGGCGGCCAGAACCCCGTCGAGGTCCAGGCTCTCCGGTACGTACACCGGCTCCCGGGCGACCGACGCGACGCTCGTGGCGGCCCGACGGGCCAGCGGTACGCCGAGCGCGTCCGACACCCCGGCGACGCCGGTGACCAGGTCGAGGGTCTCCTCGAAGACGGGGAACCGGGTGCGGCCGGTCTGCTGGGCGAGGGTGAGCAGCTCGGCGACGCTGGCCGTGGCGCGCAGGGCGATCACGTCGACCCGGGGGGTCATCGCCTCGGCGGCCCGCTTCTCGCCGAAGCGGATGGTGCGGCGCAGCAGCATCGCGGTGTCCGGGGGGAGCGCCCCGGCGCGGGCCGAGATCGCGGCGAGCAGGCCCAGTTCCTCCGGGGAGCGGGCGCTGGCCAACTCCTCCTGGGGTTCCACCCCCAGGCGCCGCACCAGCGCGTTCGCCGAGCCGTTCAGGCCCCGGATCAGCCAGCCGAACGTGCGGGAGAAGCCGCGCATGCCGCGGGCGGTGGCCAGCGCGGCGGGCATCGGCCGGGCCAGCGCCAGGTTCTTCGGCACCAGCTCGCCGAAGAGCATGGACACGAGGGTCGCCAGGGCCAGGGCGAGGAACGGGGTGACCCGGTCGGCGGTGGCCCCGAGCGGGTGCAGCAGCGGGGTGAACAGGCGGGCGAGCGCCGGCTCGGCGAGGTAACCGGTGAGCAGGGCGGTGATGGTGATGCCGAGCTGCGCCCCGGAGAGCTGGAAGGAGAGCTCGCGCAGCGCGCCGCGTACCGTCGTGGCCCCGCCGTCGCCGGCCGCGGCCCGCCGGTCGATCTCCGGGCGGTCGACGGTGACGAGGGCGAACTCGGCCGCGACGAAGAACGCGTTGCCCGCGGTCAGCAGCACGAAGCCGACAAGGGGCAACAGCGTGGTCAGCAATGGGCTGTCGATGATGGGTTCACCTCGGCGCGATTGTTCCACGGCGGGCCCGCCGGCACACCACCTCGCGCGGGCGGGCGTGGCCGCTCGGCCCCGGAACAAATGACCAAGAGGCTTGCGTCAGAGCTGATCTCCAATCTGACGCAAGCCTCTTGGTCAACGGGCGACGGGTGGCGCCGCGCCCGGGCCGGCGGTCAGCCGGCGACCGGCTCGGCCTCCTTGTCGCCGCGCGTCTGGTCGGGCTTGACCGAGCGCAGCAGCACGCTCGCGACGTCGACGACCTCGACCTGCTCCCCGACGCCCTTGCCGTTCACGCCGTCGTTGAGCATCGTCGAGCAGAACGGGCAGCCGACGGCGATGGTCTTCGCCCCGGTGGACATGGCCTCCTCGACCCGGTCCACGTTGATCCGCTTGCCGATCTTCTCCTCCATCCACATCCGGGCGCCGCCGGCGCCGCAGCAGAAGGAGCGCTCGCTGTTGCGCGGCATCTCGGTCAGGCCGCTGGAGCGGCCCGCACCGGACCGGGCTGCGCTGCCGCCCTGGCCATCTCCGGCTCCGCCTGCGATGGCGCTGCCGAGCACCTCGCGCGGCGGGGCGAAGACCCGGTTGTGCCGGCCCAGGTAGCAGGGGTCGTGGTAGGTGACGCCGCCGTCGACCGGTTGCACCGGGGTGAGCCTGCCGGTGCTGACCAGGTGGGCCAGGAGCTGGGTGTGGTGCACCACCTCGAACTCCCCGCCGAGCTGCCCGTACTCGTTGCCGAGGGTGTTGAAGCAGTGCGGGCAGGTGGCGACGATCTTGCGCTTGCTCTTCTCCCGGCCCTCGAACGCCTCGTTCAGCGTCTCGACGTTCTGCTGGGCGAGCATCTGGAAGACGAACTCGTTGCCGATCCGGCGGGCGGGGTCGCCGGTGCAGGTCTCGCCCTCGCCGAGGATGGCGAAGGAGACGCCGGCCTCCTGCAGCAGCGTGGCGACCGCGCGGGTGGTCTTCTTCGCCCGGTCCTCGAAGGCGCCGGCGCAGCCCACCCAGAACAGGTACTCGAAGTCCTCGGTCTCGCCGACGCGGGGCACCTCGAAGCCGAGGCCCTTGGTCCAGTCCTCGCGGGTGTTCTGCGGGGCACCCCACGGGTTGCCCTTGTTCTCCAGGTTGCGCAGCATCACGCCGGCCTCGGACGGGAAGCTCGACTCGATCAGCACCTGGTAGCGGCGCATGTCGACGATGTGGTCGACGTGTTCGATGTCCACCGGGCACTGCTCGACGCAGGCGCCGCAGGTGGTGCAGGACCAGAGCACGTCCGGGTCGATGACGCCGCCCTCCTCGGCCCCGCCGATCAGTGGCTTGTCGGCCTCGGCCAGCGCCAGCACGTCCACGTGGGCGAGCTGGGCGGCGGTCGCCTTCTCCTCGCCGGTCAGGTCCTTGCCGCCGCCGGCCAGCAGGTACGGCGCCTTGGCGTACGCGTGGTCGCGCAGGCTGAGCACGAGCAGCTTCGGCGACAGCGGCTTGCCCGTGTTCCAGGCCGGGCACTGGGACTGGCAGCGGCCGCACTCGGTGCAGGTGCTGAAGTCCAGCAGGCCCTTCCAGGTGAACTGCTCGACCTGGGCGACGCCGAACTGGTCCTTCTCGGGGTCGGCCTCCTCGAAGTCGAGCGGCTTGCCCCCGCTCATCATCGGCCGCAGCGCGCCGAGGCCGGAGCCTGCCGGCTTGGCCGGCTCGCGCTTGAAGAAGATGTTGGGGAACGCCAGGAACCGGTGCCAGGCGACGCCCATGGTGACGTTCAGCGAGATCACGATGAGCCAGGTCATCGAAATGGCGATCTTGATCAGCGCGGCCACGCTGACGCCGGCCTCCCACGCGGGCAGCGCGCCGCCGAGCGCGTGGCTGACCGGGGTGGCCCAGGCCGGGTACTCGAACTGATCGGTGGCGACCTTGAAGCCGCGGATCAGGAACCCGAAGATCAGAACCAGCAGCACGACCCACTCGACGAAGTAGCCCTGCCACATGGTCGAGCCGGTGAACCGGGAGCGCCCGCCGGGCCGGGTGGGCCGGTTGCGCAGCCGGATCGCCATCAGCACCAGGATGCCGGCCAGGCCGAACACCCCGATGAGCTCGGTGGCCAGGCCGAAGACCGTCCAGTGCCCGACGACCGGCAGGCCGCCGCCCGGGCTGACGACCTCGAAGTACGCCTCCAGCACCAGCAGTGAGAGCACGATGAACGCGACCATCACGAACCAGTGCGCGGCACCCACCACGCTCCACTTGAGCATGCGGGTGTGGCCGGCGGTCTCGGCCAGCATGGTCTTCGTCCGGGTGCCCTTGTCGGTGAACCGCTGGGGGTCCGGCTGACCCAGCCGGATGACTGCCACCATCTTCATGACCGCGCGTACCGCAAGCCACACCGCCACGGCGGTGATGGCGGCCGCGAGGATCGTGGTGACGATCTGGACGCTGCCCATCGAGTTTGGCCTCCCGGTCTGCTGCCTGTCGAGCGGCTCGGCGACCGGACCGGGGTCAGGGCGTGGCCGCGTGGTGTCGCTGCCTCGCCCGGCGACCGGACCGGTCGATGACCTCGCTCCGCTCGGCCATGCAGTGCAGCCTACGCGCGAGGTTACCCAGTGGTAACGTGACTCTTCTCGCACCGGCCGCGCCGCCCTGCGCCCACCATAGGGTGCGCGGTGCCAGGACGCCCAGGGGCCGTGCGAGTGACGTGCGCCGCCCGGGGCGACACGGGCGGGGCTGCGGAGCCGCACGAGCGGACCAGGCCGCCGCCCGCCCGGCCGCGGAGCCGAGGCGGGCGGGTGCTGCCGCGCGGGGTCAGCGCCAGCGGGAGAGCAGGACCAGGGAGCCGACCATCGCGCCGAAGCCCACCGCGAGGTTCCAGTAACCCCACGACATCACCGGGTACGCCTGCTCGGAGAGGTAGTACACCACCAGCCAGCCGATGCCGGCGACGATCAGGGCGACCGCCGTGATGGGCAGCCAGACCGGGCTGGGCTTGCGCGTCGCCGCCGTAGCCGTCGGACGCACGTCCGTCGGCGGGGTGTACACCTTCTTCTTGCGGACCTGAGACTTGGGCACGACGCTCTCCAGGGGTGACGACCTCGTCCGGCCTGACAACCGGGCGCGGGGGCGACGGTCCATGGCCAATAATGTTCGACAGCTAGCGTAGTCCTGAACGGCCGTCCTAGCCATGAATGGGGTCAGGCCGATGCACGGAGTGACCGAAATAGGCGGGACTGTTCGGTCACCGCACCGGCCCTCGTCCCGACGGCCGACACCAGACGACGCGGAAGGAACGCTCGGTGGAGTACACATCCGGCGCGGCCTCCTGGCAGAAGGCCCTTCGGCGGGCGGTCGCCGTCCTCCTGCCCAGGCGCCCACGGCAACGGCGTCCCGGCTGGTCGATGGGCGTGCCGCTGATCGCCGCCGCGGCCGGGCTGCTCTTCACCACGAGCGCGACGACCGCCGACGGCACCGCCCTGCGTGAGGACCGCCGCCCCCAGCTCACCCAGCTCATCGAGGACCGCCGCAAGCAGGTCGAGGCGAGCGAGCAGCAGGCCGCTCGGCTGCGGGCACAGGTCGAGAACGCGACCGCCACCCTGGCCGACTCCGACGGCCCGATCAGGGAGCAGCGGGACCGGGCCGCCGCCAGCCGGCAGGCCGCCGGGTTCACCGCGCTGACCGGGACGGGGCTGACCGTCGAGCTCGACGACGCTCCCGGCGGCCCCGACCAGGGCCTGCCCGCCGGCGCGTCGAACGACGACCTGGTGGTCCACCAGCAGGACGTCCAGGCGGTGGTGAACGCGCTCTGGGCCGGCGGCGCGGAGGCCATGTCAATCATGAACGTGCGGGTGCTCACGACCAGCGCGGTACGCTGCGTGGGTAACACCCTGCTGCTGCACGGCCGGGTGTACTCTCCACCGTTCAAGATCGTAGCAATCGGCGATCCCGCTGCCCTCAAGCATGCCCTCGCCGCCTCCGAGGGAGTCCAGTGGTTCATGGACGACGTCCGCGACTTCCACCTGGGGTACCGGGAGACCGTCTCGACGGTCACGGTGCCCGCGTTCGAGGACTCGACGGCCCTGCGCTCCGCGACGGTGCCCCGGTGAGCCGGGCACCGGACGACCGCTGGGACGGCTGGCAGGACGCGCCCCAGCCGCACAACACCGGCGGCCCCTGGCCCGACCCGGTGCTGCCGCCCCGGCCGGCGGCCCCCCAGCCCCCGCAGACGCACCGGCAGCCCGCCCCGCCGCCGTGGGCCGGTGCCGACCCCGGGCGGCCCACGCCGCGTCCGGCCGCCCAGCCGTACGGCCCGCCCGGCGGCCAGGGCGTCGAATCGGGGAGCGGCCACCCGATGGCCCCGGCGGACGCTCCCACGGCCCTCATCCCGACCATCGGCCCCCGCCCGGCCGACCGTCCCACGCCGCCCCCGCCGGCCGCCCCGCTCCAGACCGCGGGCACGCCGGGATCGAGCCCGACTCCGAACCCCGCCGATCCGGCGGCCACCGCGCTGATCCCGGCGGTTCCCGGCCGGAACCCGGCCCGTGGTCCCGGCCTCGACACGACCGCACTCATGGGCGCGGTGCCCCGGCCCCCGGTCTCCGACGACCCCGCCGACGCGGCTCCCACCGAGCCGTCCAAGCTTCGACGCGGCGAACGGGTGATCCAGCTCCGGGCGACGCAGACCGGCGAGGGCTACCGGAGCGTGTACTCCGAGCTGACCCGCCCGTCCGTCTGGTCGCGGCTGCGCACCGGCGTACGGGTCACCGGCGAGTTGATGATCACCTTCGGCCTCGTGGTGCTCCTGTTCGCCGGCTACGAGGTGTGGGGCAAGTCCGCCATCGTCGACGCCCACCAGAACGACCTCTCCCAGCAGCTCGCCCAGGCCTGGGACCCGAGCGACGACCCGACGGTCGCCCCGACCGGCCCGACCACCAAGCCGAAGCCGCCGGCCCACGGCAAGCCGCTCGCCGGGCTGTACATCCCGAAGCTCGACAAGCACTGGGTCGTCGTGGAGGGGGTCACCCAGCAGGACATCCGGTACGCCCCGGGCCACTACCCGGACAGCGCGATGCCGGGTGAGCTGGGCAACTTCTCCGTCGCCGGCCACCGCAACCGCGCCACCTTCTGGCGGCTGGACGAGCTGCACGACGGCGACGCCATCGTGGTCGAGGGCAAGACCGAGTGGTACGTCTACGAGGTGTACAAGAGCCGGATCGTCCGGCCGAACCAGGTCGAGGTGGTCGCGCCGGTGCCGATGGAGCCGGGCGAGCCGCCGAAGAAGCGGCTGCTCACGCTGACCACCTGCAACCCGAAGTTCGACAACTACCAGCGGCTGATCGTCCACGCGGAGCTGAAGCGCACGCAGGCCAAGGCGTCCGGGCGACCGGCGGAGCTGGGGGGCTGAGGCGTGTACGCCTGGATCTGGCGCAAGCTTCCGCTGGGCCTGCCCGGCAAGCTGATCGGCTCGCTCGCGCTCGTCGCCGCGACGGTGGCTCTGCTCTGGTACGTGGTGTTCCCGTGGGCCGAGCCGCTGCTCCCCTTCGACGACGTGCAGGTGACCCAGGACTCCGGCAACCCGGGGGGCGCCGACTCCGGCGTGACCGGGGACACCTCCGGCGACGGGCACGAGCTGCCTTACGACACCCAGCAGAACAACACCCCGCCCCCCTCTCCGAGCAGGTGAACCGATGCGCGTCCTGGTGATCGACAACTACGACTCGTTCGTGTTCAACCTCGTGCAGTACCTCGGCCAGCTCGGCGTGGACTGCGAGGTCCGGCGCAACGACGAGATCGGCCTGGACGAGGTGGGCCGGGCCGGGGCGGCCGGGGTGCTGCTCTCGCCCGGGCCGGGCAGCCCGGACCGGGCCGGCATCTGCCTGGACGTGATCCGCCGGTACGCGGGCGAGCTGCCGATCTTCGGCGTGTGCCTCGGCCACCAGGCGATCGGCGAGGCGTTCGGGGCGACCGTGGCCCGCGCGCCGGAGCTGCTGCACGGCAAGACCTCCGAGGTGCGGCACAAGTCGGTCGGCGTACTGGCCGGGCTGCCGGACCCGTTCACCGCCACCCGCTACCACTCGCTGGCCGTGCTGCCCGAGACGCTGCCGGACGAGCTGGAGGTCACCGGCTGGACGGGCTCCGGGGTGGTGATGGCCATGCGGCACCGCACGCTGCCGGTCGAGGGCGTCCAGTTCCACCCGGAGTCGGTGCTCACCGAGGGCGGGCACCTGATGCTGGCGAACTGGCTGGCGAGCTGCGGCCACCCGGAGGCTCTGGAGCGCGCCCCGGAGTTGGCCGCCGAGGTGGACGCCCGCCGCCGCGCCGCGTTCGCCGCCGCCTGACCCACCGGCGGCCAAGGCGGCACAACGCCGGAAAGCGCGAACCCGGCCCCCTGTCGAGGGCCGGGTTCGGCGTCTGAAGGACTGGTTTGGCGTCAGCCCTCGTTGAGGCGAGCCGGCGGGAACGGGAACAGCCCGCCCCCGCCACCGGTCGGGCTGCTCGACGGCGTCGGCGTCGACTCGGACGGCTCCGCGGTAGGCAGCGGGATGGAGACCTCGATGGTGACGGTCTTCCCCTTCTCCAGCTTCGCGCCGGGGGCCGGGCTCTGGCCGGTCACCCGGCCGGCCTGGTCCGCCGGCACCTCGTCGCCGTCGCGGACCTGCACGTTGTAGCCGGCCTGCCGGAGCTCCCGCCTCGCCTCATCCTCCGTCAGCCCGGTGACGCGCGGCACATCGCGGATGTTGCCCCGGGAGACCTCCACGGTCACCTCGGTGTCCTCGGGGACCCTGGTGCCCTCCTTCGGGGTCACCTTCGTCACCGTCCCCTCCGGCTGCGCACTGTCGACCGGCTTCTCCTTCACCACGAGCTTCAGGCCCTCGAGCTGCTGCTCGACGTTCTTGAACTGGGATCCGACGAGGGCGTCCGGGATGGTCACCTCGGGCTTGCCGCCGCAGAGCTGGAAGGTGACCCCCTGGCCCTCCTCCAGTTCGGTGTCCGGAGCCGGGTTCTGCTGGGCGACCGTGTCGACCTTGCAGGTGCTGTTGAAGACCTGCTCGCCCTCCGTGGGCACCAGCCCCGCGCTCTGGATCTCGGCCACGGCCGCGTCCTTGGCCTTGCCCTCCAGGCTCGGCACCCGGACCTTCCCGGCGCCCTGGCTGAGCAGGATGCCGGCGACCAGGGCGATCACCGCGAGCACGCCGAGGGCGGCGAAGACGGCGATCACCCAGGAGGAGCTCTTCCGCTTGCGCGGGTCGCCGACCCGGGCCGGCACCTGCTGCCGGGTCTGCGGGCCCAACACCTGGGTCTGGTAACCCCCCGCGGCGGCCTGCGCCATCGGGACGGTCTCGCTCTCGCGCATCACCGGGGTGGCCAGCACCGGTCGACCGGCGGCCGCGCGGAGCAGGTCCGCGCGCATCTCCCCGGCGCTCTGGTAACGGTTGAGCGGGTTCTTGGACAGCGCCTTGAGCACGATCGCGTCGATCGCCGGGGTCACGTCCGGGTTGATGTCGCTGGGCGTCGGCGGGGCCTCCCGCACGTGCTGGTACGCCACGCTGACCGGGCTGTCCCCGACGAACGGCGGGTGCCCGCAGAGCAGCTCGAACAGCACACAGCCGGCGGCGTACACGTCGGAGCGGGCGTCGACCGCCTCGCCGCGCGCCTGCTCCGGGGAGAGGTACTGCGCGGTGCCGATGACGGCACTGGTCTGGGTCATCGTGGTGGCGCCGCTGGCCAACGCCCGGGCGATGCCGAAGTCCATCACCTTGACCTGGCCGGTCTGCGTGAGCATCACGTTGCCCGGCTTGATGTCCCGGTGGATGATGCCGTGCCGGTGGCTGAACTCCAGCGCGGCGCACATGTCGGCGCAGATCTCCAGCGCCCGGCGCGGCTGGAGCCGGCCCTCGGCGCCCAGCACCTCCTTGAGGGTCCGCCCGTTGACGAACTCCATCACGATGAACGGCAGTGTCTCGCCGGTCGGCGCGGTCTCCTCGCCGGTGTCGTACACGGCGACGATGGCAGGGTGGTTGAGGGACGCGGCGTTCTGCGCCTCGCGGCGGAACCGCATCTGGAACGTCGCGTCCCGGGCCAGGTCGGTCCGGAGCATCTTGATCGCGACGTCCCGACCGAGCCGGAGGTCGCGGCCGCGGTGCACCTCGGCCATGCCGCCGTAGCCGAGCAACTCGCCGACCTGGTACCTGCCACCGAGCAGGCGGGCCTGCGCTGTCATCGCGTCTGTCGTCCTTCGCTCGTCGTCGTCTCGCCGCCGCCCGGCAGGAGCCGTTCCATCCGACGGTACGACGTGTCGGGAGCATCGTCGCGTCCGTCGGTCCTCAGCGCGCCGGACGTCACTGTCCGTGGGCCGAGGTCCCCCGCACCGGTGTTCTTCCGCAGGTTGTAGGAAAGCACGCCCGAACAGATCAGAACCAGCACGGCCAGCAGCAGCACGAGCAGCACCTTGCCCGGCCCGCCACGCGCCGGCGGGGCGGGCGGCAGGCCGGGCTGACGGGCGTACGCCGGGCCGGCCGGGTGGACCGGGGCCGCCGGCACCGCCGCGGCCCCGCGCGGGTACGCCGGAGTGGCGACCACCGGCGGGCGCGGCGCGGCGACCGGCGGGTGTGCCGGCTGGTGGGCGACCGGCGGGCGGGGCTGCGGCGGCGCGGACGCCGCCACCGGCCGCTGCGCGACCGCGGGCGGGCGGGGCTGCTGGTGCGACACGGGCCGGACCTGGGCGCGGGCCTGCGGGCCGGCCGGGGACGCCGGCGCGGCCGAGACCTGGCCGAGGTGTCCGCCGGTACGGGACTGCTGGCCGAGGGTCAGTTTCGCCTGCCGGGCCACCCCCGCCAGGGCGGCCGCGCTGGGCCAGCGGGCGGCCGGGTCCTTCGCCATCGCCCGCTCGACGATCGCCCGGACCTGCGGCGGGATGTCCGCCGGCAGCGGCCGGGGAGCGTCCCGAACGTGCCTCATGGCGATTTCGAGCGGATTGTCACCCTCGAACGGCCGCCGCCCGGCCAGGCACTGGTACGCGACCACGCCGAGGGCGTACACGTCGGAGGCCGGCGTGGCGACCGCGCCGGTGGCCTGCTCCGGCGAGATGTACGACGCGGTGCCGAGCACCGAGCCGGCGGCGGTGAGCTGCCCGACCAGGTCGGACCGGGCGATGCCGAAATCGGTGAGCACGAGGGTGCCGTTGGGCCGGACGAGCAGGTTGCCCGGCTTCACGTCCCGGTGCACGATCCCCTTGAGGTGCGCGGCGTGCAGCGCGTCGGCGGCCTGCGCGACCAGGGCCATGGTGCGGGCCGGGGTGAGCCGGCCCACCCGGCTGAGCGTGGCGGAGAGCGGGTCACCCTCCACGTACTCCATCACCAGGAAGGCGATCTGCTGGTCGCTGCCGAAGTCGTAGACGTCCACCACCCCGGGGTGGTTGATGGTGGCCATCGTGCGGGCCTCGCCCCGGAACCGCTCGGCAAAGCCCGGCTCGTCGAGCAGCGCCGGGAGCAGGCTCTTCACCGCGACCGTACGCCCCAGCACCTGGTCGGTGCCGCGCCACACGTCGCCCATGCCGCCGCTGGCGATCCGCTCGTCGAGGCGGTAGCGGTTGCCGAGCTGGACGCCGGGGCTGAGCATGTCAGCGGCCCCCGGCGTCGGCGGCGGCCGCCTGCATGATCTTGCCGGCGATCCGGGCCGCCTCCGCGCTTCCGCCGCTGCCCGCCTGCTCCAGCACCACGCAGACCGCGGAGACCGGGGTGCCGTTCTTGTCGAGGGCGAAGCCGATGAACCAGCCGTGGTCGGGGCGGTCCGGGGCGGACTGGGCGGTGCCGGTCTTGCCGCCGACCGTGTAGCCGTTGAAGCGCGCGTTGCGGCCGGTGCCGCCCTCGACCACGCCGACCATCATGTCGCGCAGGTCCGACGCGACCTGCGCGCTGACCGGCTCCCGCAGCTTCTTCGGGTCGGCGGTGTAGGTGGTGGTGCGGTCCGGCGCGAGGAGCTGCTTCACCAGGTACGGCCGCATCTGCGTGCCGTTGTTGGCGACCGCCCCGGCGATCAGGGCGCCCTGCAGCGGGGTCATCCGCACGTTGTTCTGCCCGATCGAGGACTGGGCCAGCGCGGCCGGGTCGGTGCCGCCGTCCGGGTTCTGCATGTCCCCGGTGCGGCTGGCCGCCACGGACAGGCCGCCCTTGCCGAGCTGCCCGACCGAGAGGTCGTCCTGCTCGAAGCCGAACTGGCGGGCCTTCTCCTTGACCGTGTCCGCGCCCAGCCGCACGCCCAGTTGGGCGAAGCCGGTGTTGCAGGACTCCCGGACCGCCTCGGCCAGGGACACCTCCGACTCGGGGCAGATCCCCGGCGCGGCGTTGCGGATCGGGGTGCCCGAGGTCGGCGCGGTGTAGCTGGAGCCGGCCGGGATCTTGGTGTTCTTGCCGATGCCGTTCTCCAGCGCGGCGGCGGCCATCACGACCTTGAAGGTGGAGCCCGGGGGCAGCACCTCCTCCAGCGCCCGGTTCGTCAGCGGCTTGTCCGAATCCTTGTCCAGCTTGTCGTACGCCGCCTGCGCCTCTTCCGAGTCGTGGCTGGCCAGCGGGTTCGGGTCGAAGCTCGGCATGGAGACCAGCGCCTGCACCGCCCCGGTACGCGGGTCGATCGCGATCGCCGCGCCCTTCTTCGCGCCGACCTGGTTGTCGGCCAACCCGTTGTACGCCGCGTCCTGGGCCCGCTTGGACAGGGTCAGCAGCACGTTGCCGCCGCCGGTCTCGTTGCCGGTGAACATGTCCTTGATCCGGTTGGCGATCAGCGCGTCGCTGGTGCCGGCCAGGTAGTCGTTCTCGACCTGCTCGATGCCGCGCTCGGCCAGGTTGACCGGCTTGTAGCCGAGCACGTGCGCGTACTTCTCCCCGCCGGGGTAGGTGCGCAGGTACCTGTACTTGCCGTCGGTCTCCTTGCTGGTGGCCAGCGCCGTGCCGCCGGCCTCGATGTTGCCCCGCCGGTGCTTGTACTCGGCCACCTGGACGCGACCGTTGTAGTCGCTGTTGCGGTATTCGTCGGCCTTGTACGCCTGGATCCAGTTCAGGTTGGCGAAGAGCAGGCCGAACAGGACCATGACGACCACACCGACGCGGCGCAGGGGTGCGTTCACGTGCGGATCACCTCCGTGGGGGCCCCGTGCAGCTGCTCCGGCGGGCCGCCCCCGGGTCGGGCCGCCGGGCCGGGGGTCACCGGCCGACGGGCGGCGTCGGAAACCCGCAGCAGCACCGCGATGAGCAGCCAGTTCGCCATCAGCGACGAACCACCGGCGGAGAGGAACGGGGTGGTCTGCCCGGTCAGCGGGATGAGCTTGCTGATCCCGCCCACGATCACGAAGACCTGGAGGCCCAGGGTGAAGGCCAGGCCGCCGGCGAGCAGCTTGCCGAACGAGTCCCGGACGGCCAGCGCGGCGCGCAGCCCCCGCTCCACGATCAGCAGGTAGACCACCAGCAGGGCGGAGAGCCCGAACAGGCCGATCTCCTCGCCGATGCCGGCGAAGATGAAGTCGTTCTGCACCTCCGGGATCTCCAGCGGCTCCCCGCCGCCCGGGCCGGAGCCGAACAGGCCGCCGCTGCCGAGCCCGAGCAGCCCCTGGACGAGCTGGTAGCCGTCGTCGTACGGCTTGGCGAACGGGTCCAGCCAGATCTCGGCCCGCAGGTGGAAGTTCGCGAACGGCCCGCCGATGGTGCCGCCCAGCACGTACGCCAGGTACGCGCCGCCGAAGAACAGGAGCAGGCCGATCAGCAGCCAACTGACCCGCTCGGTGGCGATGTACAGGGTCACCACGAACATGCCGAAGTACAGCAGCGACGTGCCGAGGTCCTTCTCGAAGACGAGCACCAGCAGGCTCAGCGCCCAGACCGCGAGCACGGGCCCGAGGTCGCGCCCACGGGGGAAGTCGATGCCGAGCACCCGGCGGCTGGCCAGCGACAGCACCTCACGCTTGCGCACCAGGTAGTAGGCGAAGAAGGCGAGCAGCGCCAGCTTGGCGAACTCACCCGGCTGGATGGTGAAGCCGCCGACCTTGATCCACAGCTTCGCGCCGTAGATCTCCGAGTACTTCGCGGGCAGCACCGCTGGGATCATCACCAGCACGATGCCGGCCAGGCCCAGCGTGTACGCGTACCGGGAGACCGCGCGGTGGTCGCGCATGAGCGCGAGGAGCCCGGCGGCGAGGACCACCGCGGCCAGCGTCCAGGCGAACTGCCGCCCACCCTGCCCGGCGAAGATGGCCAGCGACTCCCGGTCCTCCGGGGCGGCCCTGCCCAGGTCGAGCCGGCGCAGGAAGCCCACGCCGATCCCGTTGAGCAGCGCCACCGCCGGCAGCAGGGCCGGGTCGGCGAACGGCGCCAGGAACCGGATGGCCACGTGCAGGGCGAGGAAGACCGCGGCCAGCACCGCCGCCGGGACCCAGAAGTCCGGGGTGACCGTGTCGAGCACGGTCGCCTCGACCGTCGCCCCGTACGCGGCGACCAGGACCAGCGCCAGCAGCAGCAGCGACAGCTCGGCGTTGCGGCGGGACCGGGCCAGGCGTACGCCGGGCTGCTCGCCCGTCGCGCCGGGCGAGGCTGCCGGTGTGGCCGTTGCGGTCACGGATGCGTCCTCGGATTCTCAGCCGACGCTCACTCCGGCGACCGGCATCCGGCCGGATCGGCCGGCGGGGCGGTGTCGGAGGGCGGCGCGTCGGGTGTGGTGGTGGGCGCGGGGGCGATGGCGCTGGGGGAGACGGACGGCCGGCCGCTGGCGGCGGCGGTACGGCTCGCGCTCGGAGTGGCCGCCGGCGGGGTCGGGGCGGCCGTCACCGGGGCAGGCATGGCGGTGGGGCTGGGCGGGCACATCGGCTTGAGGTTCGGGTTGTTCGGGTCGTCGCTGGTCAGCTCGGCCAGCCGGCGCTCGGCGTCGGGCTCGCTCCTGGCGGGGATGCCCTGCTTGACCTGCTCCTGAGCGGCCAGGGTGAGGTCGTCCAGCTTGGCGGGGCTGGTGGAGTGCACGGCGGAGAGGTCCAGGCCGGCGACCTGGCCCTGGACGCCCCGGAAGACGGCCACCCGGCCGTCCTCGGTGGCCCCGACGTAGTACTGCCGCTGGGTGTAGCTCCACCCGCCGAACAGCGCACCGCCGAGGATGACCAGCAGGGCCACGAGCATGGCCACGGCCCGCAGCGGGTGGCGCCGCGGGCGGTCCGCGTCGTCGTCGACGTCCGCCGGGTCCTCCGGCGCCGGCGGACGCGGCGCGGAGAGCGCCGACGCGCGGGCGGCGGGGGTGGAGACGTCGGCGGACGTGGCCATCCCCCGGTCGCGGGCGGCGGCGCCGCCGACGATCGGGCTCGCCTCGACGATGTCCGCGTCGGTGGCGTCCGCGATGATCACGGTGATGTTGTCCGGGCCGCCGCCGCGCAGCGCGAGCTGCACCAGCCGCTCGACGCACTGCTGCGGGTCGGCGTACTCGCGCATGGTGTCGGCGATCGTCTCGGCACTGACCACGCCGGAGAGGCCGTCGCTACAGATCAGGTAGCGGTCGCCGGGCAGCACCTGCCGGACGCTGTACTCCGGGTCGATGTCGCGGCCGTCGAGCGCCCGGGTGAGCAGCGAGCGCTGGGGGTGGCTGCTCGCCTCCTCGGCGCTGATCCGCCCCTCGTCGACGAGCATCTGGACGTACGTGTCGTCCTTGGTGATCTGCGCGAACTCGCCGTTGCGCAGGAGATACGCCCGCGAGTCACCGATGTGCACCATTCCCAGCTTGCTGCCGGAGAAGAGGGTGGCGGTGAGCGTGGTGCCCATCCCCTCCAGCTGCGGGTTGGCGTCCACGGTGTCGCGGAGTTGCTGGTTGGCGGTGCCCACGGCGGAACGCAGCGCGTCGACGAGGGCGTCGCCAGGGACGTCCTCGTCGAGTGGCGCCATGGCACCGATGACGATGTTGCTGGCGACGTCACCGGCGGCCATGCCGCCCATGCCGTCGGCGACGGCGAGAAGCCGCGGCCCGGCGTAGACGGAGTCCTGGTTACCGTCTCGGATCAGACCGCGGTCGCTGTGGGCCGCATAGCGCAGGGTCAGAGTCATGGCCGTAATTCGAGAGAGGTGCGGCCGATCCGGATCGGCACGCCGAGGGGGACGGGGGTCGGTCCGGTGACCTTAGCGCGATCCAGGTAGGTGCCGTTAGTCGAACCGAGGTCCTCGACGAACCACTGGCCCTCCCGCGGCACGAGCCGGGCGTGCCGCGCCGAGGCGTAGTCGTCGGTGATGACGAGGGTGGAATCCTCGGCCCGACCGATGGTGATCTGGGACTCTCCCAGGGTGATCCGGGTGCCGGCCAGCTGACCCGCGGTCACCACGAGCTGGTGCGCGGCCCTGCCCCGCTTCACCTTCGCCGGCTTCGCCGCCTGCCCGGTCGAGGCCCCCACACCCCGGGGTGCGGCGACCAGTCGGCCCGACCGGGCGCCGGCGAACAGGTCCCGGCGGATCACGCCGACCACCGTGAACACGAAGATCCACAGCAGGATGAGGAACCCGAACCGGGCGACGGTGATGACGAGTTCCGGCAAGGCGGATCAGCCGTCCACGCGGAAGGTCAGGGTGGTGGTGCCGAGCTGGATCATGTCGCCGGGGTTGAGCGCCACGGCCGACACCCGCTGGCCGTTGACCATGGTGCCGTTGGTCGAGCCGAGGTCGGTCAGCACGACCTGACCGCCGTCGAAGTCCAGCCGCGCGTGGCGGCGGGAGATGCCGACGTCGGGCAGGCGCAGGTTCGCCTGGTCGCCGCGGCCGATGACCGTCGAGCCCATCTGGAGAGGGTAGGTGCGGCCGTCGCCGGAGACCAGCCGGACGTTGCGCCCGCCGCCGTGCCCGGGCGGGGGGCCGTAGCCGCCACCCTGGTCGTAGGCCGGGTACGCGGGCGGGCCGGCGTCATAGCCGCCCTGGTCGTAGCCGCCGGGCGCCGAGACCGGGGCGACGTCGCCACCGGTGTAGACCTCGGCGGTCACCCGGAACATGCCCGTGTCCAAGCCCTCGCCACGCTCGATCTCGACGATCACGTCGCCGTAGACCGTCCACGCCTGCTCGCCGATGAACTCCGCCTGCGACTGGGCCAGCTCCTGGGCCAGCGCGGCGGCGTACGGCGCCAGACGACTGTGGTCGTACGGCGAGAGGTCGATCACGTAGCGGTTGGGCACCAACGTGCGCCCGCCGGCCAGGATCGCCTTGTGCGCCTCGGCCTCCCGCTGCATGGCGTTGAGGATCTCCACGGGGTGGACCACCCCTTTGAAGACCTTGGCGAAGGCTCCCTCCACCAGGCCTTCCAGACGCTTCTCGAAGCGTTGCAGCACGCTCACCGGCTCCTCCTCGGGTCCCGAGGACATGATGGTATCCGGCCGGCGCGCGCGCAGCTCACACGCCGCTCGGCCGGCCGTGGCCGGTCCGTTCCGAGGGGCCTCCCCGGGCGTGCTACAGTTTCGTCCGCCGCGAGCGATAACCGGTCGTGGCGAGGGCCGAGGAGGCCGTAGGATGTGCCGAGCCCGCTGGCGACAGCGGCACCGGGGCAGGCTACAGTTTCCCAGGTCAGGCCACGGGGAAGTGGCGGAATGGCAGACGCGCACGGTTCAGGTCCGTGTGCCCGAAAGGGCGTGAGGGTTCAACTCCCTCCTTCCCCACCAGCACGAGGGCTCCGCGCGATCGCGGGGCCCTCGCTTCGTGTCGGGGCCGTCCATCGCATCGGCGGCCGTGCCGGACGTCACGCTATGCTCCGAATCGTTCCCTGCCTCCGATGGACCAGGAGTGGCGTGTGAGTGTCGCGTTGGTGACCGGGTCGGGCGGCCTGATCGGCTCCGAGGCGGTCCGGCACTTCGCCGGCCTCGGTCTCGACGTCGTCGGCATCGACAACGACATGCGGCAGGAGTTCTTCGGCGCGGAGGCGTCGACCGCGTGGAACGTCCGTCGGCTGAGTGACGAGCTGGGCGGGGCGTACACGCACCACAGCATCGACATCCGGGACCGCGACTCGCTGGCGAAGCTGTTCGCCCGGTACGGCCGCGACATCGCCGTGGTGATCCACACCGCCGCGCAGCCGTCGCACGACTGGGCGGTCCAGGACCCGTTCACCGACTTCGACGTCAACGCCGTGGGCACCCTCAACGTGCTCCAGAACGTCCGCGAGCACTGCCTCGAGGCGCCAGTGATCCACTGCTCGACCAACAAGGTGTACGGCGACCGGCCGAACAGCCTTCCCCTGGTCGAGCTGGAGACCCGCTGGGAGATCGAGCCGGGCCACCCGTACGAGCAGGGCATCCGCGAGGACATGTCGATCGACGCGTGCCTGCACTCGGTCTTCGGCGCCTCGAAGGTGGCCGCGGACGTGATGGTGCAGGAGTACGGCCGCTACTTCGGCATGCGCACGGCCTGCTTCCGGGGTGGGACGCTGACCGGCCCGGCGCACTCCGCGACCGAGCTGCACGGCTTCCTCGGGTACGTCATGCGGGCCAACATGGAACGCCGGACGTACCGGATCTTCGGCTACCAGGGCAAGCAGGTGCGCGACGCCATCCACAGCTCCGACGTGGTGTCCGCGTTCGAGGCGTTCTTCCGCAACCCGCGCTCCGCCGCGGTCTACAACCTGGGCGGCGGCCGGCACTCGAACACCTCGAACCGGGAGGCGTTCGCGCTGGCCGAGCGGATCAGCGGGCAGGAGATGATCACCGAGTACGTCGAGGCGAACCGGATCGGCGACCACAAGTGGTGGATCGGCTCCAACGAGGCGTTCCAGGCCGACTACCCGGACTGGAAGCAGGTCTACGACGTACCCATGATCATGCGTGAGATCTACGAGGCCAACGTGGACAAGTGGGTGCCGAAGGCATGACCGCCACCAAGCGCAACGTCCTCGGCGTCCTGGTGGACGCCACCGACTACGAATCGGCGACCGAGCAGGTGCTGGCGGCGGCACGGGAGCGCCGGCCCCTGGCGCTGACCGCGCTCGCCGTGCACGGCGTGATGACCGGCGTCCTCGATCCGGCCCACAACGCCCGGCTCAACTCGTTCGACGTGGTCACCCCGGACGGACAGCCGGTGCGCTGGGCCCTGAACCTGCTGCACCGGGCCAACCTCGCCGACCGGGTCTACGGTCCGCTGCTGACCCTGCACGTGCTGCGGCGGTTCGCCGACGAGGGCCTGCCGGTCTACCTCTACGGCTCCACCGAGGAGACCCTGTCCCGGCTCATCCCGGCGCTGGAGCGGATGTTCCCGGCACTCAAGATCGCCGGGGTGGAGCCGTCGAAGTTCCGCGCCGTGCAGCCGGGCGAGGACGTGGAGATCGCCGACCGGATCAGGGCCAGCGGTGCCCGGCTCGTCCTGGTCGGGCTCGGCTGCCCACGCCAGGAGATCTTCACGTACGCCATGCGGCCGCTGCTCGACATGCCGCTGATGGCGGTCGGGGCGGCCTTCGACTACCACGCCGGCCTGCTCAAGCGGCCCCCTGCCTGGATGCAGCGGGCGGGCCTGGAGTGGTTCTGGCGGCTGGGCCTGGAGCCCAAGCGGCTCTGGCGCCGCTACGTCATCCTCAACCCGGCCTACCTCGGGCGCCTGGCGGCGCAGAAGACCGGGCTGTGGAAGGCGAAGCCGCCCACCCCGGCCACCGAGCGCCCCGCCACGTTCGCCGTCTGACCGGGCTCACCCGACCGGACACGTCGGCCGTCACCGCACCTCGGCCGTCACCGGCCGGCGTGGCCGTCACCGCGCGCGGCCGGGGCCCTGCACGTACAGCAGTTCCAGGATCGCCCGCGTGGCCTCGAACCAGCGGTCCAGCCAGCCGGGTGGCGGCACGCTGCCCTTCGGCGGCAACTCCATCAGCAGGCCGCGCAGCAACGGGTGGTCCACCAGCGACTCGGCGACCGCCGGCTCGACGGACCAGCCCGCCGGCGGGAACGACGGCTCGGTGAGCGGGTTCGGGTCGAGCGAGGGCAGCGTCAGCGGGGCGGACTGCTCGGCGGCCCCCGGCCCGCCGTCCCGGTCGCCGATCTCGGTGTCGCCGGAGACCACCTCGGTCAGGACGGTGTCCCGCCGGGCCCCGCGGTACTTGCCGCCGAACCGCTCCGGCTTGCCTGGGCCGTTGGTGAGGTTGTCTGACCCGATCGTCGTCATCGTCTCGCCTGCCTCGCTCGGTTGCCGATCCGTGCGGCGGGTTGTCGACCAGCGCCGTATCGAGGGGTACAACGAGCCGGGACGGCGGTGGCGACGGCTCACGCGCCGATCGGTCGGGGCAGTGAGCAGGGCGCGCTCCGATTGGTCCGGGCCGGACGCGCAGCGGGCGCGGACCGCCCGGCGACGTTGCCGGACGGGCCGCGCCCGCCGTTGCCCGAGTCGGTCAGTCCCGGACGAACGCACCGCCCCTGGTGCCGGCGACAAAGGCGTGCCAGCCAGCCGGCGTGAAGATCAGAGCCGGCCCGGTCTTGTCCTTCGAGTCCCGCACTCCGACCGCACCGGTCACGTACGCCACCTCGACGCAGTTGTCGCAGTTCGGTCCGCTCTTCGAGCTCTTGAACCACGCTGCCTGCGTCAGGTCCAGGGACCCCTTGGTCGCCATTTCCACGACGGCTCCTCTGCCAGTTTCGCGATGTGTGCTATGGATTCCTCCGGGCGTATGGCCGCCGCTCGAACGTGATCGAAGATGAAGCTGTACTTCTGCAGTTCGTCGCTCTTCTCGAGGAAGAGCCCACCCGTGGCGTTCTCCGCGTACACGACATCGGGATCACCCGCTTCGGGGAAGCTGAGGATGGTGAATGTGCCGTCCATGCCGGCGTGCGCCCCGACCTCGAAAGGCAGGATCTGAAGCGTCACGTTCGGCAGTTGCGCCACCTCCACCAGCCGCTGGAGCTGGCCACGCATCACCGCGTCGCCGCCCACCGGCCGGCTCAGCACCGCCTCATCGAGCACCACCCACAGATCGACCGGATCGTCCTGGGTCAACAACGACTGACGGCCCAGACGGACACGCACCCGCTGCCGAACCTCCTCGGCCGTGAAGTCCGGCCGCGCGGCCCGGATCATCGCAGAGGCGTACTCCTCGGTCTCGAGCAGCCCCGGTACGACCTGTTGCTCGTACGCCCGGATCGAACTGGCGGCCGCCTCCAGGCCGACGTACGCCCCGACCAGGACCGTGCTGTACGGGTGCCACCAGCCCTTCTGTCGGGCCTCCCGGGCGATCTGCACCAGCTCGTCGCTCTCGACGCCGGTCACCCCGTAGATGAGCAGCATGTCGCGGACGTCGCGCGGGGTGGCCGTGGTGTGGCCGGTCTCGATGCGGGAGATCTTCGACGCGGAGCACTCCAGCCGCTCGGCGACCCCTTCGATGGTGATGCCGACCTTCTCGCGGTGGCGGCGCAGTTCGGCACCGAGCCGACGACGCCGGATCGTGGGGCTGCGCCGCTCGCTCACGGTGTCACCTGTCGGACCGTTTGGCGGGACCGCTCGCTGCTCGGGCTCACCCGGCTACCTCCGGTCGATCGCGCCCGGGTTCGACGCCCGCCGGGGGCGCGACCGTCGAGCGGCGGGCGAGCGTTCGCGGCGGGGGATGGTGCCGGTCATCGGCCGGCCGCGACGGCGAAACCGGCGTCCAGTCTGCCGCTCTCGCGACGGCCGCATCAACCTTCTATTTGCGGAAGGCGTTCACGTATCGGCAAAAGTCTACGTGCAACTTGCATGTCGGACGCCACTGATGCAGTCTGTCCGTAGGGCTTGGGTCACTCACCGTTCCGGTCGGCCGCCGGAGAAGGGGTCCTCCGTCACGGCGGAGGGCACCGGTCGAGCGTCCCGGCTCCGGCACCACACGACAGACTGCCCTCGAGCTCAAGACCCCGCCGCTGGACGCCGGATGGCTGTGGCGGCGGGCGCGACGACGGGGAGCAGCCGGGTGATGGTCGGGCAACGGCACGCCACCAGCGGGCACGACCCGACCACCGCCACCCGCAGGACCCGTCCCCAGGGGCACGACCCCGACGCCGGGCCACACGATCCCCCGAAAACCCGCTCCCGCCGGCCTCCCATGCCGGCCGATCTTCCCCAGGAGCCCTCTGTGCTTCCCCGCTCCGGTGACGTCCTGCACGTGACTCGTGCGGCGAGTGTCCAGTTCCTCAGGCCGATCATGTTCCGGGTGATCCGGGTGCACGACTGGCCCACGTACGACGGTTGGGTGTGGCTCGACGGTTACGAGTTGAACGCCACGGGGGACGCGGTCAACCGGCGGTCGATCTTCGTGCAGGCGGCCGGGCTGCGCCAACTCCGCGTCGCCCCGCAGCCCCGACAGCACACCCCCGTGCGCCAGCGCCGCCCGGTGGCCCGCACTCCGGTCCGGGTGGGCTGAGCGGCCCAATCCCAGGTCAGGGCGCGCGGGAGCGCCATAGAATCGGTACGCCACCCCGGCGAACGTCTCCACCCCGCGCATCCCGGACCCTGAACCTGGGATGGTCATGGTCACTCTGCCCACCGCGCGGCGGCACCGCAGGTCCCTTACCCTCTACGCCTTCGCCCTGCTGGCGCTCCTCGGCGCCGCGACCACCCTCGTGATGGTGGCCCGCTACCCGGCCGTGTCCGCCACCGAACCGGGCATCCCGGTCCCGGCGCCGGAGATCACCGTGATCGACGAGCGGGCCGGCTCCGAGCCGGGGTGGCGGGTCCCCACCGAGTCGGGTTGGCCCGGCCCCGCCCAGCAGCCCGAGGACGACGGCGGCGTCCCGGGCCGGGCCGACGCGGAGGCCGACGGCGAGGCGACGGCCACGGCGGCGGACTCCCGCGAGGACGCCGTCAGCCGATCGCTGTTCTGGTCGGGCGTCATCGGCCTCGCCATCTCCCTCGCCGGGCTGGGCCTGGTGGGGACCAGACGCCGGATGTGGTGACCCTCGCGCCGGCCGTCGACCGCAGGTGCGACCCGCTGCCCGCCGGTCCGACTCGGCACGGTCGCGGCCGGGACGCCGGCCGCCGGGCCGTCAGGGCGTGGGGGTGGTGGTGGGCCCCGCTGTGGTCGACGGTGTCGCCCCGGTCGTAGCGGGCGGCGCGGCGACCACCAGGACGGCCTCCTCGTCGGCGGGTACCAGTCGGCCCGCCTCCGGGTCGGTCTCGATCACGGTGCCGGCCGGCTGGTCGGACACCCGCGTCTCGACCCGGTGATCGATGCCCAACTCGTCCAGAACCCGCTCGGCGCTCGCGCGCGGCAGCCCCACCAGGGGCGGCATCGGCACCGCGGCCGGGGTCGTGACCGGCGGCGTCGTGCTCGGGCGCTCGGTCGTGGCCTCGGCCGTCGGCACCCCACTGGTCGCCGGAGCGGTGGTCGGGCGAGCGGACGCGCTCCGCCGCGGAGCCGGGGTGTCCTCCGCCTGGAGGATCAGCCAGAGACCGGCGCCGAGCAGACCGAGCAGCAGCAGGGCCACGATGCCCAGCACGATCGGCGTCCACCAACGCCGGCCGGCCTGCTCCTCGGCGTACCAGTCGCCGCCGGCCGGCTCGCGGTACTCCGCCGGGCGCGGTGGCGGCACCCCGGCCCGTCCGGACCACACGGTGGGTGCGGGCTCCGGACGGGCGTCCGCCCCGGCCGGCGGAAGTGGGCGGGTCGGGTCCACCGGCTCTTCCCGGCCCCCGGTGGGGGGCGGCGGGCGGGTCTCGTCACCCGGCCCTTCCCGACCCCCGGCCGGGGGCAGCTGGCGTGTCTCGTCGCCCGTCCCGGAGGGCAACGGGCGGGTGCGGTCGCCGCCGTCGTCGGCGGCAGACGGCTCGTCGTGGTCGTCGCGCATGGCACCGTCCTTTCCCCACCGGGCGGCTCGGCATCCACGTTAGTCGCTGTCCGCCACATCGGCCGGGATCGCCGCCGCGTTCCGGGTCACGGGGTGGGCGTCGGCTCCCCGGTCGGGTCGGACCCCTCCTCGCCGCAGGTCAGGGCCACCTCGTCGTTCCACGCGGCCGGGGCGTCAGGGCCGGGGTGCTGGGCGGTGACGGTGCCCTCGCGCCCCGTGCGGTAGCGCGGGTACAGGCCCTCGTCGACCAGCTCGTCGACCGCGTCGTCGCAGTCCTCGCCGAGCAGGTCCGGCACGGTGAGCGCGGGCGCGGGCCCGGCGACGTACAGCGTGACGGTCGTGCCCCGGTTCACGGGCGTACCCGGCGAAGGGGCGCTGCGGGACACCTGCCGCCCCGTCCCCGTGCCGAACACCAGCCGCCAGCCGAGGCGCCGCTCCCGCAGTTCCTCCCGGGCGTCCTCGAAGTCCGTGCCGACGACGGGCGGCACGGTCAGGCCGGTGGCCTGGGCGGGCGCGCTGGTGCGGTGGAGGGCTGCAGCGGGGCGCTGGCACGCGCGTCCGGTGGCGCGGGCGGGCTGCTGTCCTCACCGGCGAGCAGCCAGCCGCCGGTCGCGCCGATCGTGGCCAGCAGCGCGACGGCGAGGCCGCCGCCGAGCACCTTCGTCAGCCGGCCCGGCCCGTCGGTCGCCGGCCCATCCGGGTACGTCTCCGCACCGGTGTTCCCGTCGGTCATCGCGCCCACCACCTCTTCACCGGCGACCGTATCGGGGCCGCGCCAAGCGTTCCGGCCCCGGGCCGTTCCGCCGCGACTCGCCGCGCCGGCCCAGGAAGGTTACGCTGCCCGGCATGGCCGGACTGGGCTGGGGAGGATCGATCGCCACCGCTGTCGGCGTCGCCGCCGGCGCGGGCGCGGCCCAACTGGGCGTCGGCTACGGGCTGGGCATCATCAACTGGACGGCGGCGGACGCCACCGCGGGCGAGGCGGTCTGGGTGGCCGGCCTCGCCTGGTCGACCTGGATCGCGGGCACCTCGACGATCGCGGGGGCGGTATGCGCCCAGCGGCTGCGGCAGCCGGTGTCCGCCGGACGCGACGAACTCCTGGCGTCGCCGGCCCCGGAGACCGTGACCGTGGGGGCCGACGCCACCGTCGGCCCGTCCTCGCCGGCCGAGGGCTGGACGGCCCGTCCGACGGGCGACGGCGGCCCGGGGACGGCCGTCGTGCTGGCGCTGGCCGGCGCCGTCGGCGCCCTGCTCACCGTACTGCTGGTGGCCGTGCCGGCCCGGGCGGCCAGCCTGCCGGGCGTCTCGGCGCCGCAGACCGTGGCCGCCTGCTACGCCGGTGTGGGCCTGCTGCTCGGGCTGCTGGCAGCGGTCTGGGCGCTGCGCTCGCCGGCCGCCGCCACCAACGTCATCGCCACCGTCGGCTGGCTCTGGGGGCTCGCGGTGGTCGCGGTGCTCGACGACGTGCTGTCCGGACGTGGGCTGACCAGCGCCCAGCTCGGCATCTGGCAGCTCGGTGCCGACAGCCCGAGCTTCTGGATCCGGGACTGGTTCTACTGGCCGGGAGCGCTGCTGGCGCTCGGCTCGGCGGCGCTGATCGGGGCGCTGGCCGCCCGGCGTGCCGCCCGGTCGCCGCAGCGCCGGCTCGGGGCGGCGGCCTCGGGCGCGGCCGGCCCGTTGCTCGTCGCGCTGGCCTACCTGCTCGCCGCGCCCGGGCTCACCGCGATCGGCCGGGAGCAGGTGTCGGCGCACCTCGTCGCGCCGTACGCCGTCGTCGCCGGCTTCGCCGGGTCGATGCTGACCGCCGCGCTGGCCCAGCGGGCGGGGCACCGCCGTCCCGACACGCCGGCGGCGATCCCGCGACAGCGCACCGGCGAGGCGGACGACGCGCCCACCGCGCAGGCGTCCGGGTCGGCCGGGTCGGGTGAGCCGACCGAGCCGGACGGGTCGGAGCCGGCCGGGGCGGCCGGTCAGTCGACCGGCCAGGTGTGCACCGGCTCGTTGCCGCGCTGGAGTTCCGCGTAGCGCCGCACCATGTGGTGCAGGGCCGCGTCGCGGTCCATGCCCCGGTGGCGCTCGGCCGCCCAGACCGTCTCGGTCTGCCAGACCGCGCCGTTGCGGCCGGTACGGCAGCGCTGCTCGATGATGCCGAGCAGCCGGTCCCGCTCGGCCGGGGCGACGCCGAAGCGGTCCAGCCCGGCCGCGGCCGTCGGCAGCAGCGTGTCCAGCACCAGCCTGGCCACCGGCACGTCGCCGAGGCGGGGCCAGTGCAGTACGGCGTTCATGCCCCGCCGGGCGGCCGCGTGGAAGTTCTCCTCCGCCGAGCTGAAGGTCAGCTGGCTCCAGATCGGCCGGTCCGCCTCGGCCAGGCCCCGAGCGAGTCCGAAGTAGAACGCGGCGTTGGCGAGCATGTCGACCACGGTCGGCCCGGCCGGCAGCACCCGGTTCTCCACCCGAAGGTGCGGGCGGCCGGCCATGATGTCGTAGACCGGGCGGTTCCACCGGTAGACGGTGCCGTTGTGCAGCCGCAGCTCGCTCAGCTCGGGCACCCCGCCGGCGTGCAGCACCTCGACGGGGTCCTCGTCGTCGCAGATCGGCAGCAGCGGCGGGAAGTAGCGCACGTTCTCCTCGAACAGGTCGAAGATCGAGGTGATCCAGCGCTCGCCGAACCAGACCCGGGGGCGGACGCCCTGGGCCTTCAGCTCGTCCGGCCGGGTGTCGGTGGCCTGCTCGAACAGGGCGATCCGGGTCTCGGCCCAGAGCTGCCGGCCGTACAGGAAGGGGGAGTTGGCGCCGACCGCGACCTGTACGCCGGCGATGGCCTGCGACGCGTTCCAGTAGTCGGCGAAGCTGTCCGGGGCGACCTGGAGGTGGAACTGGAGGCTGGTGCAGGCCGCCTCCGGCGCGATCGAGTCGTTGTGCGTACGCAGCCGCTCCACGCCCCGGATGTCCAGCTCGATGTCCTCGCCCCGGGCGCCGACGATCTGGTCGTTGAGCACCCGGTACCGGGCGTTGGTGGAGAGGTTGTCGGCCACCAGGTGGCGTCCGGTGAGGGTGGGCAGGATGCCGACCAGGACGATGCGGGCATCGGACCTGGCCGCCCGCTCGTCCGCCCGGCTGAGGCTGGCGCGCAGTTCGCGCTCGTAGTCGGAGAAGCCGGTCCCCTCGATGAGCCGGGGCTTGGCGTTCAGCTCCAGGTTGAACTGCCCCAGCTCGGTCTGGAAGAGCGGGTCGGCGATGGCGGCGAGGATCTCCTCGTTGCGCATCGCCGGCTCGGCGGCCGGGTCCATCAGGTTCAGCTCGATTTCCAGGCCGGTCATCGGCCGGTCGGCGTCGAACCCGAAGTCGTCCAGCATCAACGCGAAGACGTCCAGGCACCGTCGGACCTTCTGTCGGTAGCGGACCCGGTCCTCCCGGGAGAAGGCACCCTGCTCGACGTCCCTGCCCATGTGCCCTCCCGGCCCGAGGCGCTACGGGGCGACATCACCCCGAAGCGGACTGTGAAATATCTACGGTAAGAGCGCCCACCGCGCCGGACCAGAGGCCGACGCCGGGCGATCACCGCGACGGACGACCGCGCCGGGCGGGAAGACGCTCCCGGCCGGAATCACTACCCAGGTGGCGGGCCCCGCCACCGTCCCCGGCGAGGAACGGCGCGTGACGAATCGCACCGTTCGGTGCCGTTCTCGGCGACGCGGGCAACTCGGAGACGGCCGCGGGCCCGCGCCGACTGGTGCGGCGCGGGCCCAGGTCCTCGTGGATCTCGGCGGTCAGGCCTGGCGGACGGCCTCCCCCTCGATCTCGATCTTGATCTTCTTGCCCACCAGCACGCCACCCGTCTCCAGGGCGACGTTCCAGGTCAGGCCGAACTCCTCGCGGTCGATCTCGGTGGTGGCGGTGAAGCCGAACACGTCGGTGCCGAACGGGGTGTGGCCGACGCCCTCGAACTCGACCTCCAGGTCGACCGGGCGGGTGACGCCCTTGATCGTCAGCTCGCCGGAGAGGACGAACTCGTTCCCGTTGCGCGACTTGACGCCCGTGCTCCGGTATTCCAGGGTCGGGAATGCCTCGACGTCCAGGAACTCGGGGCTGCGCAGGTGGGCGTCGCGGTCGGCCTGCGCCGTGTTGATGCTGGCGGCCTGGATGGTGGCGACGACGGACGACTCCACGGGGTCCTCGGCGATGGTGACCGTGGCCGTCGCCTCGGCGAACTCACCGCGGACCTTGCTGACCATCATGTGCCGGGCGACGAACCCGACCCGCTTGTGAGCCGCGTCCAGCAGATAGGTGCCGGCGGTCGGGATGGTGAGGCCGTCCCACTCGCGGGTAACCGATCCGGTGCTGCTGGTCATGGTGCTCTCCTCCAGGGGAATCGTTTCAGTAGCCCAATGGCTGACGCAGCAACTATAGCTACAGCAATATTCCCCGTGTCAAGTACTGCTAGGATGGGCACGTGGACCAGAACGTGTTCGAGGACCCCCGGATCACGGCGGTCGGCCTGCTCGTCGAGGCGCACGCCGGGCTGTCCGCCCGGTTCGCCGCCCAGTTCGAGGAGCACGGGCTCTCGCCGGTCGAGTTCGAGGTGCTGACCCGCCTCGCCCGCTCTCCCGGCAACCAACTGCGGATGACCGACCTCGCCGCGCAGACCTCGCTCTCCACCAGCGGGGTGACCCGGGTGGTGGACCGGATGGAACGCGACGGGCTCATCCGACGCAGGGCCTGCCCGTCCGACCGGCGCAGCTCGTACGCGGTGGTCACCACCGCCGGCCTGGAGCGCCTGGACGAGACACTCCCCGGGCACCTGCGCATCATCGAGGAGTGGTTCGTCGGGCAGTTGGAGCCGGACACACTGGGCGTGCTCCTCGAAGGTCTCCGGCAGGTACGCGACGCCGTACACCCCGGAGCGACGGCGGGCAGCACCGGGGTGGCCGTCGAGGAAGACTGCTGACCCACCGTCCCGGGCGCGTTCCGGCGGTGGCGCCGGAGCCGGCCAGGACGGCGGCCAGGCGCACCGGCAGAAAGACCGGCAGAACCTGCCCGCCCAGCTGGAGCTATCCGGCCGTAGCGGACAAACCGGCTGGCCGACTGTGGTTACTGTGCTTCCAGCGGGGGAGCACCGGGGGGTGCCGGCGCGAGCGATGAGTGAGGGGTAACGCCAGGGGGCTCCTTCGCTCGCGCCACCCCCGCTTCACCCTTCCGCCGGCCGTCGCGCCCCCTCCTCGACGCCCGCCTCCGCCGCCGCGGCGAACCACTCCGCCGCCAACTCCCGGTCCCCTCGATGCAGGGCGACGTACGCCTCGATCAGCGCGCAGATGCCGTCCTGTTGAAGATCGCCGTGCCGTTGCCCCACGGGTTCAGGGCGGACCGTCCTCGACCGGCCCAGCCACGCGCGCCCCGGCGGGTCCTCCCCCTCCGAGTAGCAGCGGAGGTCGGCCAGCACCTGGACGGCCTCGTCCGGGCGGCCGTCCTGGGCCAGCGCCAGCCCGACCGTGCCGAGGACCCGCCGCCGGTGCCCCAGATCGCCCAGCTCCGCCAGCGCGGAGGCCACCCGTCGACCCTGCTCGACGGCGTCGGCGTACCGGCCCTCCAGCCGGGTCACCTCGGCCAGGTCGGCTCGGGCCAGCACCCGCAGCCGCCGCTCCCCGCACTGGGCGGCCAGCCGGTCCATTGCGGCCAGGCGACGCCGGGCGGCCGGCAGGTCACCCACCCGGAGTTGGTGCCGCGCGAGTTCGCCCTGTGCCACCGCCATGTCGCGCACCCGGCCGTTGCGGGTGGCCAGGGCGAGGGCGGCGGTCGCCTGCTCCCGCGCCTCGTCGTACGCCCCGGTGGCGGTCAGCAGCGCGCAGAGCACCGTCCGCGCCGCCAACTCCCCGCTGACGTCGCCGGCCCGGTGGAACGCCGCCCAGGCGGCCCGGGCCGCAGGCAGCTCCTGCCCCGCCGCGCCGTGCTCGGCGGCCAGCCGGGCCGCGCCGAGCGCCGCCCACGCGCGCTGCCCAGGGTCGACGTCCGCCGTACGGGGGTCGGCCAGCAGCCGGCGCAGCCACTGCCGCCCGACGACGTCCCGGCCCCGGAACCGCCACCACGGAACCAGACCGGTGGCCAGCCGCAACGCGGTGACCGGGTCGTCCAGGGCGGCATGGGCCAGCGCCGTGCTGATGTCGCCGGTGGCCTCGTCGAGCCGGCGCAGCGCCGGAACCAACTGGGGACCGACCAGCTCGGCGGCTGTACGGGCCACCAGCCGGGCGACGACCTGGGCGTGCCTCCGCCGGACCTCGGTCAGCTCCCCCGCGCCGACGGCCTGCTCCGCGGCGAACTCCCGGACCGCGTCGAGCAGCCGGAACCGGACCGGGCCGGCGCCCCGCACGCTGAGCAGGCCGAGCTGGAGCAGCCGATCCAGCAGCGGCACCGGGTCCAGCGGGACGGATTCCGGGTCGTCGGCGAGCAGTTCCTCGGCCAGTTCCACGGACCAGCGGTTGCGGAACGCCGAGAGCCGGCGCAGCGCCGCGCGCTCGTCCGGGGCGAGGAGCCGGTAGCTCGTCGCCACCGCGTCCCGCAGGGTGACCGCCCCGCCCCGCGCCGCCTCGGTGCCGACCGCCGGCTCGCGGGGTGGGACCCCGGCGACCGGGTCGCGCGGCCGGGGGACGTGGGCGCCCCCGGCCTCGGTCGCCGCCCAGCCCGCCCGGGGCACCGGAGCGGGCGGGGCGGCGAGGTCGAGGACGCGGTCGCCGTACCGGTCGAGCAGCTCGTTGAGGTCGAGGATCCGCCCCCGGGCGGCCATGAGCTCGATGGCCAGCGGCAGCCCGCCCAGCCGGCGGACCAGCGCGGCGAGGGCCGGCAGCTCCGGGGGCTCCGGCGGCTCGCGCCGCACCTGGGCCAGCCGCGCGGCGAACAGCGCCACCGCCGGGTAGCCGGCGAGCGCCTCCGGCCCGGCGAGGTCCAGCTCCGGCGGCGGTACGTCCAGCGGCGTCACCGGCCAGACGCGCTCGCCGGGCAGGCCGACCGGATGCCGACCGGTCACCAGCATCCGCAGCGTCGGAACGGCCCCGGCGAGTCGGTGCAGGGCCTCCGCCACCGGGTCCGGCGCCCGTTCCACCGCGTCGATCAGCAGCAGCGCCGGCCGGCCGGCGAGCCGGGCGACGAGATCGCCCGGGCGGGCCGCGCCGAAGACGGCCGCCGCCGTGGAGAGCACGTCGGCGACGTCCGAGCCCTCCCCGACGAGCACCCCGGCGACGGCGGCCGGGGCGCGGTCGGGGACGGCGTGCGCGACGGCCAGGGAAAGCGCGGTCTTGCCCACCCCGGCCAGCCCGACCAGGCTGGTCACCGTCGGGCCGTCGTCGGCGGTGACCAGGTCGACCAGTTCGGTCACGTCCCGCTCCCGGCCGATCAGCTCGACCGGGGGCGGGAGCGCGATCGGCGTACCGGCGGAGAGGGCGACCGGTGACGGCCCGCCGCCGGCTGCGGGCGGCCCGGCCCACGACGGCGCCGACGCCGGGCCGGGGGGCGGGGAGACGGCGAACGACGTGGCGCCAGCCGGGGGGACGCCCCGGGCGGCGGCGACGAACTCCGCGCGGGCCTGGCCGGAGAGGTCGAGCGCTCCGGCGAGCAGGTCGACGGTGGTCCGCTGGGGCCGCGCGGACCGGCCGCGCTCCAGGTCGCGGACCGTCCGCACGCCGATGCCCGCCCGTACCGCCAGCTCCACCTGGGTGAGGCCGGCGGCGCGGCGATACGCGCGCAGCAGGTCCGACAGTCCGGTACGACCGCCCGCACCATCCGGCGAACGATCATGATCGGGCGTCATGGGCAGGAAGGGTACGGATCGGGTACGACGGTGGGCAGCCAACCGTCGCCCTGCCGACGCCTGACGGCGCGGATATCCGACAATGGGTTGCGGTGCGAGCGACCGCCTTCTATATGAGGGCCCTTCGCCTCACATGCCGAGGTCGCGCGCGATGATCATCCGCTGCACCTCGCTGGTGCCCTCGCCGATCTCCAGGATCTTGGAGTCCCGCCAGAACCGGGCCACCGGGTACTCGTTCATGAAGCCGTAGCCGCCGTGGATCTGGGTGGCCTCGCGGGCGTTGTCGACGGCGACCGTGCTGGCGTACAGCTTGGCGATCGCGGCCTGGCGCTTGAACGGCTCGCCGGCGAGCATCCGGGCGGCGGCGTCGTAGTACGCGAGCCGGGCGGTGTGCGCCTTCATCTCCATGTCCGCGATCTTGAACTGGATCGCCTGGTAGTTGCCGATCGGCTGGCCGAACGCGTGGCGCTCCTTGGCGTACCGGACCGACTCGTCGACGCAGCCCTGGGCGAGGCCGACAGCCAGGGCGGCGATGGCGATCCGCCCCTCGTCGAGGATGCGCAGGAACTGGGCGAAGCCCCGGCCGCGCTCGCCGAGCAGGTTGGCCGCCGGCACCCGGCAGTCGTCGAAGGTCAACTCGTGGGTGTCCGAGGCTGTCCAGCCGACCTTGGAGTACCCGGGCGCGACGGTGAAGCCGGGCGTGCCGGACGGCACGATGATCGTGGACAGCTCCTTGGCGCCGTCCGGGCGGGTGCCGGTGACCGCCGTGACGGTGACCAGCGCCGTGATGTCCGTGCCCGAGTTGGTGATGAACGCCTTCGAGCCGTTGATGACCCACTCGTCGCCGTCCAGGACCGCCCTCGTCTGGGTGCCCCCGGCGTCGGAGCCGAAGCCCGGCTCGGTCAGGCCGAAACCGGCGAGCGCCTCGCCGCTGACGAGCTTCGGCAGCCACCGCGCCTTCTGCTCCGCCGTGCCGAAACGGTAGATCGGCATCGCGCCGAGGGAGACGGCCGCCTCCAGGGTGATCGCCACGCTGGAGTCGACCCGGGCCAACTCCTCCAGGGCCAGGCAGAGCGCGAAGTAGTCGCCGCCCATGCCGCCGTGCTCCTCGGGGAAGGGCAGGCCGAACAGGCCCATCTTGCCCATCTGCCGGATGATCTCGTACGGGAAGGTGTGCTTCTCGTAGTGCTCGGCGATGACCGGGGCGACCACCTCGCGGGCGAATTCCCGCACGCTCTGCCGCAGCGCCTCGTGCTCCTCGGTGAGCCGGAAGTCCATCGGTTCCTCCTGTACGGGTTGCTCCGCCGGGCGCTCGTGACGCCGGGTCGGTACGGCCTCTGTCGGGGTGGCGCGGGTGGCGGCCGGGGCGGGCCGGGGCCGGCCGGATGCGGTGGCGGCCGGGGCGGGCCGGGGCCGGCCGGATGCGGTGGCGGCCGGGGCGGGTCGGGGTCGGCCGGATTGCGGTGCGGCCCGGTCAGACCGGGGTCACGCCGTGCCGGCGCCGGGAGAAGTGCCGGTCCTTGGTGCGGGCGGCGGCGAACCGGCGGACCAACTCGGCGCGCAGCTCGTGCGGCTCGACGATCGCGTCGACGACGAGCTCGCTGGCGAGCCGGACGATGTCGATGTCGCGCTCGTACTCCTCGCGCTTCGCGGCCACGAAGGCGGCCCGCTCAGCCTCGTCCGCGATCGCCGCGATCTTGTTGGCGTAGACCGCGTTGACCGCCGCCTCCGCGCCCATCACCGCGATCTTCGCGGTCGGCAGCGCGATGGTGGCGTCCGGCTCGAAGCCCGGGCCGGCCATCGCGTACAGGCCCGCGCCGTACGCCTTGCGGACCACCACGCAGATCTTCGGCACCGTCGCCTCGGAGATCGCGGTGATCATCTTGGCCCCGTGCCGGATGATGCCCTGCTTCTCCACCGCGCTGCCGACCATGAACCCGGGCACGTCGGAGAGGAAGAGCAGCGGCACGTTGAACGCGTCACAGAGCTGCACGAAGCGGGTCGCCTTGTCGGCCGAGTCGACGAAGAGGACGCCGCCCTTGAACATCGAGTTGTTGCCGACCACGCCGACGACCTCGCCGTTCAACCGGCCGAAGCCGATGGTCAGCTCCTTGGCCCAGAGTGCCTGGATCTCGAAGAAGGACCCCTCGTCGAGCAGCCCCTTGACGTACCGGCGCATGTCGAACGCCTGCCGCTCGCTGGCCGGGACCAGGGCGGCCAGGTCGGCCTTCTCGGGCGCTTCGATCGCGGGCGCCGTGGGCGGCTGCTGGGTCCAGTTCGCCGGCAGGTACGACAGGTAGCGCCTGACCACGTCCAGCGCCTCCGCCTCGGTCTTGCAGAGGAAGTGCCCGACGCCGGACTCGGCGCAGTGCACCTTGGCCCCGCCCATCGCCTCCAGGGTGGTCTTCTCGCCGGTGACCATCTCGACCATCCGGTCGGAGCCGAGATACATGCTGGCGTTGCCGTCCACCATGGCCACCACGTCGCAGAACGCCGGGATGTACGCCCCGCCGGCGGCGCTCGGCCCGAACAGCGCGCAGACCTGCGGGATCGAGCCGGAGGCGCGGACCTGGTTCCAGAAGATCTTTCCGGCGCCGCGCCGGCCGGGGAACAGCTCGACCTGGTCGGTGATCCGCGCGCCGGCCGAGTCGACCAGGTAGACCATCGGCACGCTTGTCGTGTACGCGCGCTCGATGATCCGGATGATCTTCTCGACCGTGCGGGCGCCCCAGCTCCCGGCCTTCACGGTGGAGTCGTTGGCCATCAGGCAGACGGGGCGGCCGTCGATCGTGGCGGTGCCGGTGACGACGCCGTCGGCGGGCAGCCCCTCGGCCATCGCGTTCGCGTACAGGCCGTCCTCGACGAACGAGCCCTCGTCGACCAGCAGCGCCACCCGCTCGCGGGCGAAGAGCTTGCCCTTGGCGGCGTTCGCCGCGTGGTACTTGTCCGCACCGCCGGCCCGGGCCCGCTTGCGCAGCTGCTCCAGTGCCTCACCGTCGAGCGTCACGCCGACTCCCTCGCCGCCTGACCCGGCCGTGCCGCCTCAGGAGCCGCACGGCAAGTGACCTGAACGATCGTTAGGCTAGCGCATGGAGGCGCGTGCCGGCGAGAGGTGGCGCCTACGCCGGCAGAGGGGTCAGGCGGGTACGGGGGCCGGCCCGCAGCACGCCGGAGGGGAGCCTCTTACCGACCAGGCCCTCGGCCAGCTCGGCCGCCTCGATCAGGGCGTCGAGGTCGATGCCGGTGTCGATGCCCATGTCGTGCAGCATGTGCACCGCCTCCTCCGTCGCCAGGTTGCCGCTGGCACCCGGGGCGTACGGGCAGCCGCCCAGGCCACCGACGCTGGCGTCGAACTCGGTGATCCCCAACTCCAGGGCGGTGAGGAGGTTCGCCAGCGCGGTGCCCCGGGTGTTGTGGAAGTGCAGCAGCACCGGAATGTGCGCGTTGCGGTCGCGTACCGCCGTGATCAGCTCGCGGACCCGGCGCGGCGTGCCCATGCCCGTGGTGTCGCCGAACGCGACCCGGTCGGCGCCGTCGCGGACGACGCGGTCGACGATGCCTGCCACCCGCTGCGGATCGACGTCCCCCTCGTACGGGCAGCCGAAGCTGGTCGCCACGATCACCTCCGCGCGGGCGCCCGCGCCGTGCAGCACGTCGATCAGCTCCGCGATGTCGTCCAGCGACTCGGCCGTGGACCGGTTGACGTTGCGCCGGTTGTGCGTGTCGCTGGCCGACACCACCACCTCGATCTCGGTGAACCCGGCGGCGAGCGCCCGCTGCGCGCCCCGGGTGTTCGGCACCAGCGCCGAGTAGCGGACGCCGTCTGCCCTCGCCGCCCGCTGCCACACCTCGTCGGCGTCGGCCATCTGCGGGATCGCCTTCGGGTGCACGAACGAGACCGCCTCGATGCGCCGTACGCCCGTGCCGGAGAGCGCGTCGAGCAGCCGCACCTTGGCGTCGGTGGGGATCGGGTCCTCGTTCTGGAGCCCGTCGCGCGGCCCGACCTCCCGAATGGACACGAAGTCCGGCAGTTCCGTCATAAGTGGCCACCTCACTGTGACGCGTGCTGTGCTTGGCTGGTCACTCCAGCCTCCCACCCGGCCCGGCGGTCCCGCATCCACGCCGGGGTCGACGAAGGCGTCAGCGCATGCGGGAGACGATCCCCGTGTCGTAGTCGCCCGAGAGGAACTCGTCGTTCGTGAGCAGTTCGGCGAAGAAGGGGAGGTTGTTCTTCGGGCCGACGATCTCGAAACCGGCCACCGCCGCCCTCGCCCGCTCGACGGCCTCGGCGCGGTCCTTGCCGCTGACGATCAGCTTGGCCATCAGGCTGTCGTAGAACGGGGTGACCGTGTTGCCGGCGACGTACCCGGAGTCGACCCGTACGCCCTCGCCGGCCGGCTCGTTCCACGTCGTGATCGCGCCGGGGCCGGGCAGGAAGCGCTTCGGGTCCTCGGCGTTGATCCGCAGCTCGATGGCGTGCCCGCGCGGCGCGAGCGCGTCCGGGTCGACGGTCGGGGCGAGGCCGGCAGCCACCCGGAGCTGCTCCTCCACCAGGTCGACGCCGTAGACCAGCTCGGTCACCGGGTGCTCGACCTGCAGCCGCGTGTTCATCTCCAGGAAGAAGAACTCTCGGGTAGCAGTATCGAGCAGACACTCCACCGTGCCCGCGTTGCGGTACCCGACCGCCTCCCCGGCCCGCACCGCGGCGGCCAGGATCCGCGCCCGCAGCTCCGGGGAGACCGCCGGGGACGGCGACTCCTCGACCAGCTTCTGGTTACGCCGCTGCACCGAGCACTCCCGCTCGCCGAGGGCCACCACCCGGCCGTCGGCCAGCCCGAGGATCTGCACCTCGACGTGGCGCACCCGGGGGAAGTACCGCTCGATCAGCACCGAGCCGTCGCCGAACATGCGCTCGGCGAAGGAGCGCACCTTGTCGTACTCGGTGCGCAGCGCGGCCTCGTCGTTCGCCACGCCCATGCCCATGCCGCCGCCGCCCGCCGCGGCCTTGACCATCACCGGGTACCCGATCTCGGCGGCGGCGGTGACGGCCGCGTCCAGGTCGGCGGCCGGGTCGGTGGTCCCGGGCGCGACCGGCACGCCGGCCGCCGCCATCAGGTTCCGCGCGTTGATCTTGTCGCCCATCGCGCTGATCGCGTCCGCGCCGGGCCCCACCCAGATCAGCCCACTGGCCTCGACCGTACGGGCGAACTCGGCGTTCTCCGACAGGAAGCCGTACCCGGGGTGGACGGCCCGCGCGCCGGTGGACTCGGCGGCGGCGAGGATCGCCTCGACGTTGCGGTAGCTCTGCGCCGGGTTGGCCGGGCCGACGCAGACCGCCTCGTCGGCCTCGGTCACGAACGGCAGGCCGGCGTCGGCGTCCGAGTGCACCGCGATCGCGCGGACGCCGAGCCGCTTCGCGGTACGGATGATCCGGCGGGCGATCTCGCCCCGGTTGGCGACCAGCAGCGACTCGATCATGTTCTCCTCCAGCGTCCAGGGGTGGGGACGGATGTGGGCAACCATGACCGCGTCGCTACCCATGGGTCGGCAGCGGCGGGTCAGGGCCCCGTTGGGGTGTTTCGGCTCAGGCGTCCGTCTCGGCGAGCAGGGCGGCCAGCGTGGCGGCGCGCAGCAGCGCGGCCCGGCGCCGCCGGTCGACCTCACCACCGAGGAACGGGGTCGAGTTCATCAGACCGAACGCGGCGTGCGCCAGCACCCGCGCCTCGCCGTCGGGCAGAGCCGGGTGCAGCGCGGTCAGCACGGTCACCCACTCCTCGACGTACAGCCGCTGGAGCCGGCGGATGCGCCGGCGCGGCTCCTCGGGCAGCCGGTCCAGCTCGTGCAGGTGCAGGGCGATCACGGCCGGGTTGGCCAGCGCGAAGTCGACGTGGAAGTCGATCAGCGACTCCAGCGCGCCGCGCGGGTCGTCCGGGTGGCCGGCGGCCCGCTCCCGGCCGCCCGCGAGCAGTCCCTCGCTGACCGGGATCAGGGCGGCGGCCAGCATGGCCTCCTTGCCCGCGAAGTGGTGGTAGAGGGCGGGCCCGGTCACGCCGGCCGCGGCCCCGATGTCGTCCATCGACACCCCGTGGTAGCCCCGCGCGGCGAACAGCCCGACCGCGATCTCCAGGATCTCGTCCCGCCGGGACCGTCGCCGTCCGCTGCCTGCCGCTCCTCGCGCCTGTTGTTCCACCGTCACCGGGCAAGCGTAGACCCGCGCCTGGTCGGGGTGGATGCTCGGTTACCGGGTCGATCGCCGCACGGGACGCCGTCCCCGTCGGCCGTCAGGCCGTGCTCCTGCGCACGGGCTCCATCCTCGTCGGCCGTCAGGCCGTGCTCCTGCGTACGCGCTCAGTCCCCGTCGGCCGTCAGGCCGTGCTCCTGCGTACGGGCTCAGTCCCCGTCGGCCGTCAGGCCGTGCTCCTCGCGCACCGCCGCCGCGTCGTCGGGGCGGCCCAGCTCGTCCAGCACACCGGCCAGCAGCCACGCGGCCCGGGCCGCCGGTCGGGAACCCGACGGCAGCCCGCCGAGCACCTCGCGCAGCAGCCGCTCGGCCTCCCCGAGCCGGCCCGCGCGCGCCAGCAGCTCGCCGGTGAGCAGCTCGACCCGCGCCGCCTCCCCGAACGCCTCGATCGACCGCAACCGCGCCGGCACCCCGGCCAGCCGATCCAGCGCCTCGTCGGGGCGCCCGTCGCCGGCCAGCACCCGGGCCGCGACCTCGGTCGCGAGCGCCAACTCGTACGTCACCACCGGCGGTTCCTCCGGCTGCCCGGTCAACGCGGCGGCGAGCCCGTCCAGCACCTCGACCGCGCGTACCGCCGCCGGCACGTCGCCGGACCAGGACAGCGCGTCGGCCACCCGGCGTCGGGCACGCAGCTCGTCGACCGCCGCCCCGGCCAGCCGGTACGCAACCGCCGCCTCGGCGAACCGCTGCGCGGCCAGCGCGTCCCGGTCGGCGTCGTAGAGCAGGTCGCCGGCCTCCTCCAGCACCTGCGCCCGGTGCGGCAGGTTGTCGGGGCCGTCGAGGTTGCGGGCCAGCTGCTCCAGCAGGGCGAGCGCCGGGTCCAGCTCACCCAGGTCGACGTAGATCCCGGCCAGGAGGTGCCGGCACCGGTCGGCCTCGGCCTGCGCGCCGAGCCGGTCCAGCCCGAGCACCGCCTCCTCGGCCACCTCGGCGGCCTCGGCGGGCCGCCCGGCCACCCGGTACGCGTTCGCCAGCTCCCAGCGCAGCAGGGCATCCCCGTCGGCGCCCTGCTCCACGCAGAGGGTCACCGCCTCGACGAAGTCGTCCACCGCCTCGGCCGCGCGGTCGGCGGCCAGCAGCGCCCTCGCCCGGAACACCCGCACCGGCAGGCGACTCCCCGCCGGGGCGTGCGGAAGCGCCTCGTCGCAGGCGGCCACCATCTCGGCCGGGTCGTCCACCGCCCGCGCGTACGCCAGGGCGGCGTCCGCAACCAGCTCGCCGACCCCGACCTCGCGGGCCGACCGGAGGGCGAGCTCGGCCGCCGCCCGGAACTCCTCGGGCCGGTCGAGCTCCTCCAGAATGTGGGCGCGGTGCACCGACACCCGGGCGGCCAGCCACGGGTCGACGTCCGCCTCGCCCGCCGCCCGGTCGACGGCGGCGAGCGCCTCCTCCCAGCGTCCCAGGTGCACCAGCGCCAGGGCGAGCCGGTCGTACGCGGAGGCCCGCTCCCGGATGTCGCCGTGCCCGTCGAAGAAGTCGACGGCCCCCCGGGCCAGTGACAGTCCCTCCTCGGGATCCTCACCGCCCATGCAGAGCAGCACCCCGAGCCGGCCCGCGACCACCTGCTCCCGGACCGGGTCCGACAGCTCCCGGTACGCGGCCAGCGCCGCCCGGTTCGCCGCCCGCGCCGCCTCCGGGCCGTCGGCCTGGGTCAGCTCGCCCGAGCGCAGCTCCACCCGGCGGGCCGCCGTCCGGGGCGGCAGCTCGGCCCCGCCGAACCGCTCGTCGTACGCGGCAAGGGCGGCCACGAGCCCGTCGCGGCGGTGGGTACGCAGGCACTCCTCGGCCAGGTCGAGCAGCTCGTCGGCGGTGGCTTCGGCCGGGACGGTCACCTCGACGGCCGGGGCGGCCGCCTGGGCCGGGACCCGGGCAGGGCCACCCGGCGGGGCGGGACGGCGGCGCAGGCTGGCCGACAGCGGCAGGTGCTCCCCGGTGGGCCGGACGGCCAGCCGATGGGCAATCCACTCCGACTGGCGCGACGAGCCGTTGCGGGCGTCGAAGCGGGCGGCCAGCGCGGTCGCGGTCCCGGCCAGCTCGGCGGCGAGCGCGTCGGCGGACACCTCGCCCGCCGGCCGGTCGCCGGAGGCTCGGCGGTGCAGCACGACGTCGCCGGTCTCGGCCGCCGCCCGCAGCGCGGCGGAGGCGGTGGCCGCGAAGTGCATCGCGGCGGCCGGGGTGGGCGCCCGGTCCAGCCAGTCCAGGTGCCGCTCGACGATCTCGACCGCCCGGGCCTCGTTGCCGGTCAGCGTGCAGAACTCGACGTGGTCGCCGATGTCCCACAGGTCGGAGAGGTTGCCGCGCAGCCGCCGGTACGCCTCCCGGTGCGCGTCCCGGGCCGCGTCGTGGCGGCCGGTGCGCAGATACGGCACGAGCAGCGCGGTGAGAATCGCCTGCGGCTGTTCGGCGCAGGTCAGCCGGCCGGCCAGGACCGGCTCGGCCAGCGCCACCGCCTCCTCGTGGCGGCCGACGTCACTGAGGTGGGCGACCTGGGTGCTCGGGTCGCAGCCGGCGCAGTCGGACAGCTCGTCGCGCGGGGTGGTCAGCCACAGCCGGTACCACCGCTCGGCCGCCTCGGCGTCGCCCACGTGGTCGGCGACCCGGTACCGGTGCTTGTACACGGCCTGGAGGCTGTGCCCGGAGTCCCGGTAGCGGCGCTCCATGTCGTCGAGCACCGCGTACGTGCGGTCCAGCGGCAGCTCCGGGAACTTCAACATCGCGTTGACCATGTACTTGAAGTGCCAGAGCAGCTGGTGGCTGTAGCGCCGGTGGTACGGCTGCGGGTCGCGGTCGAACTCCGCCAGGCACCAGGAGAAGGTGACGAACGACTTGGCCCGCTCCCCGCCGTAGACGTACGCGGTGGTGGCCTGCATCCGGGCGGCGAAGGCGAGGTGCCGGTCGTCGCCGGCGTCGGCCCGGCGCAGCAGCTGCTCCACGGCCGCCACCTGCCCGGCCCCGAACGGCATGGCGCTGACCTCGTGCAGCATCCGCCACAGTTCGTCGTCGCTCACTGCCCGACCTCCCGTCCCGGCACGGCCCGGCCGAGCAGGCCGAGGAAGGAACTGTTCAGCAGCGCGGCGTCGGCCGCGCGGATGGGGTGGTGCCCGAGCAGCAGGGCCTGCCCGTACAGCGCCTCGACCGCGAGCGCGACCAGGTCCGGGTCGTCGAGCGTGGTGACCCGGCGGACCAGCGGGTTGCGGTGGTTGAGCACCAGCTGCGGCCGGTCCGGCGGGGCCGACGCGGCCAGCGCGTCGAGCACCCCACCCCACAGCTCGTCGGCCCGGTCCCGGCTCGCGGCGAGCTGGTCGTGGAACGCCGCCGACCGGCTGACCAGGTAGAGGGCGGGCAGCGAGACCGGATCGTACGCCCGGACCACCACCTCGCAGCCGAGCCGTTCCAGGGCCCGCTGCGCCCCGGCGAGGAACGGCCGCAGGGCCAGCTCGACCTGCGGGTCCAGGCCGTCGAAGCGGGTGGTGACGTCGCTGGGCTCCAGCCGTTCGATCAGCACCGACCGGTCCACGGTGGGCAGCCGCTCGATCAGCTCGGTGTCGTACGTGTAGCCGGCGTTGACCACGGCCAGGTCCTGCGCGGCGGCGACGGCCGCGAGCTGGCGGAACTCGTCCAGGCTGGCGGCGTAGCGGACCAGGCCGTGCCGCTGCCGGAACTCGGCCAGCGTGAGCGTGCCGACGTTGGTGTCCATCGGCCACCACTGGTCGACGAGGCGGAGCATCTCGTCGTCGTGCAGGGCGAGCGCCTTGACGCCGAGGTGGTGCACCTGGAGGAACTCGGCCAGCCGGCGCGGGTCGTGCCGGGCCAGCCGGACCAGCCAGCCGCGTACCTGCTCGCCCAGGGCGTCCCGGGTTGCGGTGAGCAGGCCGTCCTCGTAGAGCGCCTCGCGGCTGGCGGTGGGCCGCAGCTCGGTGGCGTCCACGACGCAGTGGGCGAAGAACGCCCAGTCGGGCAGCAGCCCGTCGGCGTGCTCGGTGAGCAGCATCCGCTTGAGGTGGACCCGGTGGCCGGCGCGGACGGCCGGGTTCACCGGGGTCGGCAGGATGAAGGCGACGCCGGTCAGCCCCGCCTCGGGCACGGACAGCGGCACGACGTCGAACGGGTCGACGCCGAGGGCCTGGCGGGCGTACCGGACCAGGGCCGGACGGTCGACCGGCGCGCCCGGGGTGGTGGGCCACGGCGGGTCGCCGGCGGTGGTCACCACGTCGCCCACCCGGACGGTCACCGGCAGCAGCGACCCGTAGAGCCGGGCCAGCTCGGTGACGGTCGCGGTGGCGAACCACTGGTCGGCGTCGCGCCGCGGCACGAGGATCACCGTCGTGCCCGGCTCCGGCCGCTGCTCGCCGGCCGCGGCGAGTGCCACGGAGTACCGGCCGTCGGAGTGGCCCGTCCAGAGCACGGTGGGCTGGTCGGCGTGCCGGGTGACCACCCGGATCTCGTCGGCGACCAGGAAGCAGGAGAGCAGCCCGATGCCGAACTGGCCGAGGAACTCGTGGCGGGAGAAGCCGAGGTCGTCGCGCTTCGAGCTGCGCCCGATGGTGGCCAGCAGCTCGTGCACCTGCGCCTCGGTGAGCCCGATGCCCGTGTCGTGCACCCGCAGCGTGCCGTCGCCGGTCAGCTCGGGCGGCTCGATCCGGACCAGCCCCGGGGCGTCCGGCTCGGCGGCCCGACGCGCGGTGATCGCGTCCAGCGCGTTCTGCATCAGCTCGCGGACGTAGACCCGCGGGCTGCCGTAGAGATGGTGACTGAGCAGGTCGACCACGCCGCGGAGGTCGACCTGGAAGGTGCGGTCCACGCTGTCTGCTCCAGGGTCCGATGCCGGCGCTCACCGTACCGGTGATCCCCGACGCGCGCCTGCCCCAATTCGCCGTCCGGGCGGGACGCGCTGGCCCCGGCCCGCCCTCGGCCCGTGCCGCTTGACCCTGACCAGCGCCACCCGTCCTTCGGCCCGTGTCCGCTTGACCCTCGACTTGACCCTCGACCGGGTCGAGGCCCGAGGGTCCCGGGGCATGACGCCTACCGCCCCGACCCGCGTCGCTGCCGGGCACCGGCCGGCCCGGCTCGGTCGCAACTATCGGCTGCTCTGGTCCGCCACCGTCATCTCCCGGTTCGGCGACAGCCTGCGTACGCCCGCGCTGGCGCTGCTGGCCGCGACCCTGACCCGCGACCCCCGCGCGCTGGCCGTGGTGACCGTCGCCGGGCAGCTCCCGCCGCTGCTGTTCGGCCTGCTCGGCGGCGTGTACGCGGACCGCTGGGACCGGCGGCGGACGATGGCCGCGGTGGACGGGCTGCGCGCCGTCGTGGTGGCCGCGCTGGCCGTCGTCGTCGCGACCGGCCGGGCCGGCGTCGGGCTGCTGGCGCTGGCCGCGTTCCTGCTCGCCGCGCTCGGCGCGCTCTTCGACGCGGCGAGCTTCGCGGTGCTGCCCGCCGTGGTACGCCCGGACCGGCTCGCCGCCGCCAACGGTCGCCTCCAGGCCGGCACGGCGGTCGCGGGCGGCCTGCTGGGCGCCCCGGTCGCGGGCCTCCTCTTCGCGGCCGCCCCGCCCCTCCCCTTCGCCCTCGACGCGCTGACCTTCGCCGGAGCCGCGTTCCTCGCCCTCACCCTCACCCCATCCCTCCCGCGATCTGGCAGTTACGGCCCCGACAAATTCGTCGAAACAGGACAGAACAAGGGCCGAAAGTGCAAGATCGCGGAGCGGTGGGGGGCGGTGTGGCGGGAGGCGTGGGTTGGAGTGCGCTGGGTACGGCGGGACCGGGTGGTGGGGCGGGTCACCGGACTCGCGGCGCTCACGAACCTGGCGATCAGCGGGCTGATGGCGGTGCTGGTGCTCTACGCCCTGGACGTGCTCCGCGTACCCGAGGAGGCGTACGGGGTGTTCCTGGCCGGGGTGGTGCTCGGCGGGCTGGCCGGCGCGCTCGGGGCCGGCCGCCTCGCCGCCCGGTACGGCACACTGCCCGTGCTGCGCCTGGTGCTCGCCGGGCAGACGCTGGCGCTGGTCGGGCTCGCCCTGTCCCGGCACCCGGTGCCGGGCGGGCTCGCGCTCGCCGTCCTCGCCGCCGGCACCTCCGTCTGGAACAGCCTGTCGGCGTCGTACGGGCAGCGGCACGTACCGCCCGCGCTGCTCGGCCGGGTCGGCGCGGCGCAACGGGTGGCGGGGCTGCTGACGGCACCGGTCGGCGCGACGCTGGCCGGGCTCGCCGGCCGCGCGTACGGGGTGGCGCCGGTCGGCTGGGCCGCTGCGGCGACGTTCGCCCTGGCCACGATCCTCGGCTGGCGCGCCCTCCGGGGCGAGCGGATCGCCGCGAACAAGGTCGCCGGGGTGCCCTGCCCCACCGGCGACGCCGACGCCGCCGGCGAGACCGGGCCTGCTGGAAACAACGCGGCCGAGCCGGCCGGCGGCGCGTCGGTCAGCCGCTGAGGCCGCCCGGCTGGTCGCCCTTCGCCACCGGCGCCCGGACCAGGTTGCCCCACTCGGTCCACGAGCCGTCGTAGTTGCGCACCTGCGGCCAGCCGAGCAGGTGCCGCAGCACGAACCAGGTGTGGCTGGACCGCTCCCCGATCCGGCAGTACGCGATCACGTCGTCGTCCGGGCTCAGCCCGAGCTGGTCGGCGTAGATGGCGCGCAGCTCGTCCGGCGACCTGAAGGTGCCGTCGTCGTTGGCCGCGGACTTCCACGGCTTGTTCACCGCGCCCGGGATGTGCCCGCCGCGCAGCGCGCCCTCCTGCGGATAGTCCGGCATGTGCAGCATCTCGCCGGTGTACTCGCCCGGCGACCGCACGTCGACCAGCGGCCGGCCGGCGGCGACATGCGCCATCACCTGCTCCCGGTACGCGCGGATCGGCGCGTCGTCGCGCACCGGCACCGGATACTGGGCGCGGGGCCGGGTGGGCCGCTCCCGGGTCAGCTCCCGCCCCTCGGCCACCCACTTCTGCCGGCCACCGTCGAGCAGCCGCACATCCGGGTGGCCGAACAGGGAGAAGACCCAGAGGGCGTACGCGGCCCACCAGTTGAAGTTGTCGCCGTAGAAGACGACGGTGTCGTCCCGGCCGATGCCCTTGGCGGCGCACAGCTCGGCGAAGGCGGGGCCGTCCAGGTAGTCGCGAGTGACCTGGTCGTTCAGCTCCGTGTGCCAGTCGACCTTCACGGCGCCGGGGATGTGCCCGGTGTCGTAGAGCAGCACGTCCTCGTCGGACTCGATCACGACCAGGCCCGCGTCGCCCAGGTGCTCGGCGAGCCACTCGGTGGTGACCAGTCGCCGCGGGTCGGCGTACGACTGGAGGCGGGGGTCGGGATCACTCGGCACAGCCATGATCCCCAAGGTACGCCGGTTCGCGCCGCGCGACCGGTCAGTCGCTGATCGGGCTGAGTGACGGGCGCTTCGCGATGACGGTGTCGCCCGACGAGCGGCCCGTCAGTCGGCGCTTGATCCACGGCATCAGGTGCTGCCCCGCCCAGCGCAGGTCCGCGGCGCGGGCGGCCAGCCAGGGCGTCGGGGCGGGGTACGGCGGGACCATCAGCCACTCCTCGTCGCAGCCGACCCCGAGCGCGGCCAGCACCTGCCCGGCGACCCGCCGGTGCCCGGCCGGCGACAGGTGCAGCCGGTCCGTGCTCCACAGCATCGGGTTCAGGTACGTGTCGTCGGCGTACAGGTCGACGAGGATCGCCCCGTGGCGCTCGGCGGTCTCCCCGACCGCCTTGTTGAGCAGCGCGACCCGGGGGGCGACCAGCCGCTGGCCGGGCAGCCGGGCCATCACGTCGGCGAACCGGAACAGCACCACGTCGGTGCCGGTGGAGCGAAGCTCGCCGACGACGTCGTCGAAGCGGGCGACCAGGGCGTTCGGGTCGAAGGTGCGGCGCAGCACGTCGTTGCCGCCCGCCGCGAAGCTGATCAGATCCGGCTTCATCGCCAGGGCGGCCGGCACCTGCTCGGCGACGACGTTGGGGAAGAGGCGGCCCCGGATGGCCAGGTTCGCGTACCGGAAGTCGGGGCCCGCCTCGGCGGCCAGCCGGGTCGCGACCAGGTCCGCCCAGCCGCGGTAGGTGCCGTCCGGGTACGCGTCGTCCATGCCCTCGGTGAAGCTGTCGCCCACCGCCACGAAGCTGCGCCAGCGCACTGCGTCCCTCCCACGTCCTCGGATCGCCCCGCGGCGCCCAGTCTGGCACCGCCCCCGCGGCCGGACGTACCGGCCCGAGGGGACGTGTCCCAACTCCCAGGCCGTCCCGGGCCGTCCCGCACTGGCGGGGCACGGCGTCCCGGGCGCACAGGCGGGGCAGCTCCACAGGGGCGGCGGGCGTCGGCTCGCGGGAATGGCGGGGCAGAACCGGAAGGGCGGGGCAGAACTGACCGCGGGGCTCCAGAAATAATGTCGCGGATCCCGTCCGGGGGTCACGCATCGGCGGTCGCCCGTGGATGCCTCCCCGATCCGACGAACACCAGCGAGGATCCGACATGACCGAGGGACCGCCCTCCGCGCCTGTCCCGCCCCCGCCGGGTCAACCGGTGCCGGGAGCGTGGGGGCCGCCGCCGCCCACCCCGCCCGGGCCGTACCCGACGCCGGCACCCCCGCCGTACGGCCCACCGGCGCCACCGCCCGCCGGGCCGGCGACATCTACGCCCGCGGGCCCGTACGGCCCGGGGCCTTACCCGCCGCCCGCGCACGTCGGCCCCGCGGGGTCGTACGGTCCGCCGCCTCCGGCCAAGAGGTCGAAGCGCTGGCTCTGGGTCTCTCTCACGGCCGTGGTGGTGGTCCTGGCGCTCTGCGCCGGGTCGGCGTTCGGGCTGAAGGCCTACGTCGACCGGCAGGACGGCAGTTCGGCGGAGGCGCTGGACGAGCGGGACGGCCCGGTCCGGCCCGCGGAGATCGAGGCCCTGCTCGCCGAGCACACCAGGGCGCTCAAGGATCGGGACCTGAAGGCGTTCCTGGCCCCGTTCGACCCGGCCGACAAAAGGCTGGTCGCCCAGCAGACCACCCTGTTCCAGAATCTGAGCAAGGTCCCGCTGGTCGAGGCCAGTTTCGTGCGGCTGCGCAAGGGCGAGTTCAAGCCCTTCGGGGCGGGGCACAGCTTCGAGCTGACGGTGTCGTTCAACCACCGGTTCGAGTACGACCGCGCGGCGGTCGGCGAGATGTACACCTGGACCGTCGTCCGTACCGGCAAGGGCGCCCCACTGAAGATCACCGCGGCCGGGCACGTCCCGCAGGGCTTCAAGCAGACGGAGATGAGCTACCACCCGGCGCCCTGGGACAGGTGGCAGAACATCCACGTGGAGAAGACGCCGCACACGGTGCTGATCGTCGATGCGTCGCTGCGGGCGGAGGCGCAGCGGTACGCGCCGGTGGCCGAGCGCGCCGCCGAGCAGACCCTCGACGCCGTACGGGCCGGCGGGGTGACCGGCGAGTTCCCGCAGGGCTTCGTCATCAGCCTGGTGAAGGGGAAGAAGGAGCTGGGCGCGCTCTACCAGACGAGGAAGGAGGCGCCGACCAGCGAGTCCGGGATGGCCCTCGGCTTCCCGCCCGCGTCGGCGGTCGACGACGACGAGGGCCCGGATGTCGGGGGCAGCCGTGTGCTGGTCGACGTCACGGACCGGTCCTTCTTCGGCGCGGGCGCGCAGGAGTCCCCGTCGGTGCTGTTCCGGCACGAGTTGGCCCACGCGCTCATGAACAACTTCGCCGACCACGGCCCGGGGGCGACGTCCCTCGACGGCCGGGAACACTGGGTGGTCGAGGGGTTCGCCGAGTACCTGGGCTACGAACAGCAGCCCTTCACCGCCAGCGAACGCGCGGCCTCGGGCAAGGCGGTGCTCCGCTCCCTCAACTACGACCTACCCCTGCCGAGCAACGGCCTGTGGAACATGGCGGGGCGCGGGAGCTACCACTACTGGCTCGCCCACTCGACGATGAGCTTCATCGCGGAACGGTACGGCGCGCAGAAGCTCTTCCAGTTGGTCATCGAGCACTACCGGGGCAAGAAGATCCAGGACGTCACGCGAGAGGTTCTCGGCGTGTCGTACGACGACTTCGCCAAGCAGTGGGCAGCGTACGTGAAGGCCGAGGTGCGCTGACCCGGCCGGCGTCGCGCAGGGCACGGCAGAGGGGCGGCCACCGGTGGGTGGGCCGCCCCTTTCGCGGCACCGCCGCGGTCATCGGTCGGCCACCCCTTTCCGGTACGGGGCCCAGGCGACGAAGCGATCGAACAGCTCGCGCGGGGTCGGGCCGTCGTACGGGTTCAGCCGGAACAGGTCGTGCGTGGCCTCGTGGTACAGCCCGGACAGGTAGATCGCCAGGTCGACGGGGCTGCCGTCGTACTCGACGCGGAGCAGCAGCCGCGCCTCCGCGCACGGCCACGGCGACCCGCAGGCCCGGCACACCCACAGCGGACGCAGCGGCAGGTGCGGCGGGTGACCCGGCGGGTACGCCCGCGGCCGGTCCGGGTACGGCCCGAGGCGGGGCACCGGGAGGCGCCCGGCAATCACCAGCGCCCTCCGTTGGCCCGCCACTCCTGAGCCCGGGTCAGCCGGCCGGGGCGCCCGGCGTCCATCGTCGGCAGGATCCGGGTCGGCTCGCGCATCCAGTCCGGCAGGTTGTCCCCCCGGACCCGGCGGGGCAGCGGTGGCGGCGGCACGGCCGTACGGCACCGGAACAGGCGCAGCGGGTTGCGCATCTCGAACTCCTTCAGCGATCTGGGACGGGGCCGTGCGCCGCACCGGGGGAATGGATTCGCGCACGGCCCCGAGACGGGCCGGACGGGAGGCGGCCCGTCGTGTAACAGTCTGCTGAGGACGGCACTACTGTCGGAAGGCATTGAGGGTCGGGCTGGAGAGGGTCCGGTCGGCTGTTTCGTGCGCCCCGAGCGGCCGTGGAAAGCGCCGGAAGAATCGTGGAGGAAGCGTGGAAGGTGAGACCGTCGAGCTGATCCGGGCACAACTGCGCCGGCTACGCCAGAACGCCGGGCTCAGCCAGGAGGATTTCGGGAAACTCGTTCACTTCTCGGGCTCGCAGGTGTCCGCGTTGGAGCTAGGTCAACGACCAGCCGACCGCCATTTCCTGAAGCGGGCGGACGAGGTCCTGAACACGGGCGGCCTGCTGATGTCGCTGCTCAAGATGGCGGAACTGGACCGCCAGCCGAACTATCTCCGGCCGTGGCTGGAAGCCGAGCGCAACGCCCGCCAGCTCAGGTGCTACCACCCGACGCTCATTCCCGGCCTCTTGCAGACGGAGAACTATGCCCGAGCCGTGATTCGAGCAGACGACATGCTGAGCGACGACGAGGTCGAGAAGCGGGTGGCGATCCGGCTGGACCGACAGGCGATTCTCGGCCAGCAGCAGCCGCCCAAGCTTGTGGCGGTGATCGAAGAGGCCGCTCTCCGCCGCGTGGACGAGGGGTTCCGGGGCCTGATGGCGCAGCAGATCACGCACCTGATCGAGTGCGTCGAGCGTCCGCATATCAGCGTGCACGTCATCCCGGCAGAGGTCAGCGTGCATGTTGGACTGGCTGGTCCGTTCACCCTTGCACGAGACGGCGACGGCGGCTGGGTCGGCTACCTGGAGAACCAGCTCGGCGGCACACCGGTCGACAAGGATGAGGACGTGGCTACCCTGATCTCCAGATGGGAGAGCATCCGCAGTGAGGCCCTACCTCAGCGGCAGTCGATGCTGCTGATGAAGGAAGTGATGACGTCATGGAGTTGACCGGCGCAATCTGGCGCAAAGCCGCTCGCAGCGGGAACAGCGAGTGCGTGGAGGTGGCCGACAACCTGCCCGGCGTCGTCGGCGTACGCGACAGCAAGGACCCGACCGGCCCGGTGCTCACCTTCGCCCCCCACACCTGGCGCGCCTTCATCGAGTACACCAAGCGCCCCTGACAAAGGACACGACAGGGATGGCCCCGGCCTTGTCGTTCGGGCCATCCGCACGTCGGATCCCGGATGTGCCGTTACACCAACCCGGAGACGGTTCAGCCGACCGAAACCGCAGCTGCGGTAGCGTCCTCGGACGCGGGGAGGCGAGTTGACGTGTTGAGCAAAGCAGCGAAGGCCCTGGGCCTGATGGCGCTGGGCGCCATCCCCCCGGGAATCATCATCGTCGCGCTGCCTCTGTCATTCAGGGGCCCGATCTCGATACCGCAGTCGGGGCCCTCGTGTCTGGCAGCCGAAGAATCCTTCGCCGCCAGACTTGCGAAGGACCCCCTGATAACCGAGGCGCCTCCGGGCATGACCCAGGTCTTCGCCGAACACGGCCAACCCTGCGAAGGCATCGCCGACAGCGCTTACATCGGCGGCGCCTACGCCGTGTATGCGTACCCCGAGCAGATGCAAACCCTTCCCGAGGTCTACGACTACTACCGCGATCTCGGGCAGGCGAACGGCTGGCAGATGTCCAGCACCAGTCGGCGGTGTGGCAGCAAAGTGGTAGAAGGTCGGCCGTTGGTTTTCCTGCTGACAGTGGACGGGTCGACGTGGGAGGGCCGGCGGCCTGTCTACACCGTCGAGGCTCGGGCTTGATCCACTCCATGTCGGCGACATTGCGGCATCCCTGCCCCTCGGATACCGCAATGTCGCCGACATGGCCCTCACAGCGCGGCCCGGGTCTAGCCACCTCGGATGGGGAATCCACAACTCGCGAAGGCCGCGTTCGACTTCGAGCAGTACATGCGCCGGGTGAGCGGAGGGCCTTGCTTCGTCTGCGCGTTCATCGCTGGCGACCCCGGCTATCGGCATCACCTCGTCTACGAGAACGAGGACTCCATAGCCTTCCTCGCCCGCTACCCGACGCTGCTCGGTTACTGCCTGGTTGCGTCAAAGCGTCACCTGGAAAGCTGGGTGCACGACATGGAGCAGCGCGAGTTCCTCCGATTCCAAGGCATCGTGCATGCGGTCGCGCGTGCCATCGCGGCGACACTACCGACCGAGCGGATGTACTCCATGAGCCTCGGCAGCCAGGAGGGCAACGCCCACCTGCACTGGCACCTTGCGCCCCTGCCTCCAGGGGTGCCCTACGACCAGCAGCAGTTCCACGCCGTGATGGCTGAGAACGGCATCCTGGGGGTCGACGACGACAGCCAGGCAGCCCTCGCCCGGGACATTCGGAGCCGCATCCAACTCTGAACACCACCTATCGCTCGCTGCGAAATCCGTGTGATCGGAGCTTGATCCACTCCATGTCGGCGACATTGCGGTATCCGGGGACCGGGATGCCGCCATGTCGCCGACATGGCCTCACGGCCGAGCCCCCGCCGAGCCCCCGCCGAGCCCTCGCCGAGCCCCCACCGAGCCCGGAATAGGTTCGCCCGCCCGGCCGCGCCGGTCGTACGCTGCGCCAATGCTGCTGCGCATGTCGACTCTGCTGCTCCGGACCCTGCGCGAGGACCCGGCCGACGCGGAGGTGCCGAGCCACCGGCTCCTGCTCCGCGCCGGCTACGTCCGCCGCGCCGCCCCGGGCGGCTACACCTGGCTGCCGCTGGGCAAGCTGGTGCTCGACCGGGTCACCGAGATCGTCCGGGCGGAGATGGCGGCGATCGGCGACCAGGAGGTGCACTTCCCGGCGCTGCTGCCGGCCGAGCCCTACCGGACCAGCGGCCGGTGGGCCGAGTACGGCGACGACATCTTCACCCTGGCCGATCGTAGGGGCGCCGAGCACCTGCTCGCCCCGACCCATGAGGAGATGGCCGCGCTGCTGGTGAAGGACCTGTTCAGCTCGTACCGGGACTTCCCGGTGACGCTGTTCCAGATCCAGACGAAGTTTCGGGACGAGGCCCGGCCGCGGGCCGGGCTGCTGCGCGGGCGCGAGTTCCTGATGAAGGACGCGTACTCGTTCGACCTGGACGACGCCGGGCTCCGGGCCGCGTACGACCGGCACCGGGAGGCGTACCAGCGGATCTTCGACCGGCTCGGGCTGGACTACACGGTGGTGCGGGCGATGTCCGGGGCGATGGGCGGCTCGGCGTCGGAGGAGTTCCTGGCGGCCGCGCCGGTCGGCGAGGACACGTTCGTCGGCTGCACCGCCTGCGCGTACGCGGCGAACACCGAGGCGGTGGTGACCCGCGCCCCGGCCGCCGGGGACCCGGACGCGCACCCGGCGGCGGAGCTGCACGACACCCCGGAGACGCCGACCATCGCCTCGCTGGTCGAGCTGGCCAACGCGCGCGGGCTGGGCGGCCGGACGGACTGGACCGCCGCCGACACCCTGAAGAACGTGGTGCTGACCGTCCGGCGCCCCGGCGCGGAGGCGGCGGAGCTGCTGGTGATCGGCCTGCCCGGGGACCGGGAGGTGGACCTGAAGCGGGTCGAGGCGGCCCTGCACCCGGCCGCCGTCGCGGTCTTCGAGGACTGGGCCGGGCGGCCCGAGCTGGTTCGCGGCTACATCGGGCCGCAGATCCTCGGCAAGCTCGGCGTCCGGTACCTGGTCGACCCGCGGGTGGTGCCGGGCACCGCCTGGCTGACCGGGGCGAACGAGCCCGGCCGGCACGCCGTCGACGTCGTCTGCGGGCGGGACTTCGTCCCGGACGGCACGATCGAGGCGGCCGAGGTACGCCCCGGCGACCCGTGCCCGGCCTGCGACGCCGGGGAGCTGACCATGCGCCGGGGCATCGAGGTGGGGCACGTCTTCCAGCTCGGCCGCCGGTTCACCGACGCGTTCGCCGTGGACGTTCTCGGGCCGGAGGGCAAGCCGGTCCGGCCCATCATGGGCTGCTACGGCATCGGGGTGTCGCGGGCGGTGGCGGCGGTCGCCGAGCAGCACCACGACGACCGGGGACTGGTCTGGCCGGCGGCGGTCGCGCCGTGCGACGTACACGTGGTGGCGGCCGGGAAGGGGCCGCAGCTCGACGCGGCGCTTGACCTCGGCGGACGCCTCTCAAACGCCGGCCTGCGGGTGCTGGTCGACGACCGCACGAACGTCTCGGCGGGGGTGAAGTTCACCGACGCGGAGCTGATCGGCATCCCGCGCGCCGTCGTGGTCGGCCGCCGCCTCGCCGAGGGGTACGTCGAGCTGCGCGACCGGGCCACCGGCGAGCGCACCGAGCTGCCGGTGGACGGACTGGTCGACCGCCTGATGGTCGGGCGCGGTGCCCTGGTGTAGCGACGGCGTCACGGGGTACGGGTCTCCGAATCGGCGCAGGTGCATTCGGAGGCTCTCATGACCGGTTACCGGGTCAGCGACGTGATGACGAAGCAGGTGGTCTACCTGCCGGCGGAGACCACACTGGACGAGGCGGCCAGGGTGATGAAGGAGTCGGACATCGGCGACGTGGTGGTCACCGACGGGGCCAGCCTCGCCGGCATGTTGACCGATCGCGACATCGTGGTCCGGGCGGTGGCCGAGCGCAGCGACCCGGCCACCACCACCATCGGGTCGATCGTCACCCGGGAGGTGGTGATGATCGAGCAGCACTCGACCGCGGGGGAGGCCGCCGCGCTGATGCGCGAGCGCGCCATCCGCCGGGTCCTGGTCTGCGACGGCGACCGCAAGCTCGTCGGCATCGTCTCCCTCGGCGACCTGGCGATGCGGCTGGACCCCGACTCGGCCCTGAGCGACATCAGCGAGAAGGCCCCGACCAGCTGAACCTCGCTGCCCCCTCCGCGACGGCTCGGGTGGCGGAGGGGGCAACCCGGACGGCGGTAGCCTGACGGCATGCCGGAGATGCCCAGCAAGCTGGCCGAGATCGTCGACGAGTTCGCCGCCGCGCCCCGCGACGTGGTGCTGGAGATGCTGCTGGAGTTCGCCGACGTCATCCCGCCACTGCCGCCCGAGCTGGCCGGCCGGGAGGGCATGGAGCAGGTCGTCGAGTGTCAGACGCCGTTCTTCCTGCGCGCCCAGGTGACCCCGGACGGGACGGTCACCACCTGGTTCGACTGCCCGCCGGAGGCGCCCACGACCCGCGCGTTCGCCGGCATCCTCGCCGAGGGGCTGGCCGGGGCGAACGCCGAGCAGGTGCTCGCCGTGCCGGACGACCTCTACCACCGGATGGGGCTCGCGCAGGCGATCAGTCCGCTGCGGGTGCGAGGTGGCAGCGCCATCCTGGCCCGGCTCAAGCGCCAGGTCCGCGAGCAGGCAGGCTGAGGGACGGTAAGCAGGCAGGCTGCAGGGTCGGGAGGCTGCGAGGCCGGGAGGCCGCGAGGCCGCGCAGCCAGAAGCGCGGCGCAGCCGGGTGGCCGGCGAGCCAGCCACCGGGGACTGAGCCCGGCAAGCGCGCCACAGGCGGGAACAGAACCGCTGACCAGGAGGTTGTGGCCGGTCATGGAGATCGAGATCTACGCCGACGTGGTCTGCCCCTGGTGCTACATCGGCAAGCGCCGGCTGGAGCAGGCCCTGGCGTCGTACGACGGCGAGGTGAGCGTCCGGTACCGCCCGTTCCAGCTCGACCCGTCGCCGGTGCCGACGCCCCAGCCGTTGGTCGAGGGGATGGCCGCGAAGTTCGGCGGGCGGGAGCGGGCCGAGCAGATGTTCGCCCACGTGACCCGCGTCGCCGCGGACTCCGGGCTGCGGCTGGACTTCGACCGGGCGGTCATGGCCAACACGTTCGACGCCCACCGGCTCGTCCGGTACGCCACCGAGCGGGGGCACGCCGCCGAGACGGTGGACGCCCTGTACAAGGCCCATTTCACCGACGGCGTGAACGTGGGGTCGCGCGAGGCGCTGGCCCGGATCGCCGCCGAGCTCGGCCTCGACGAGGCCGAGGCAAGCGCCTACCTCGACTCGTCGCAGGGGGTGCTGGAGGTCGCCGCCGACCTGGCCGCCGCCCGGGAACTCGGGGTCACCAGCGTCCCGACGTTCGTGCTGGCCGGCAAGTACGCAGTCGCGGGCGCGCAGGAGCCGGAGACGCTGCTGGCCGCGCTGGCCGAGGTCGAGCATCGAGAGTCGACCGCCGGCTGATCGGGGCCGGGCCGCGTCGGGTCAGCCGCGCCGGGGCCGGCCGCGCCGGGGTCAGCCGCGCCGGGGTCAGCCGCCGGGCGACCGGGTCGCCGATCGTGCCGGGAGTCGACCGCCGGCCGATCGCGCCGGCACGCCATCCCTGGGTGGCCGCCGTGATGTTTCACGTGCAACAGCATCGATGCATGTAATTACCTAGACCGGCCTGGCCAGGTCCTCCACCACGCGGGCGCCGGGGAGCGCGCCGAGCGCCGGCCCGGGCAGGGCGATCTTGCTGTGCCGTACGCCGGAGCCGACGATCACGTGCGGGGTGGCGATCACCCGCGCGTCGACCAGGATCGGCCAGTCCTCGGGCAGCCCGATCGGCGTGATCCCGCCGTACTCCATGCCGGTGAGCTCGACCGCGTCGGCCATCGGCGCGAAGCTCGCCTTGCGGACGTCCAACGTCCGGCGGGCCACCCCGTTGACGTCGACGCGGGTGGTGGCGAGCACGATGCAGGCCGCGTACCGGATCTCGCCCTCCCGCTTGCCGGCGACCACCACACAGTTGGCCGACACGTCCAGCCCCACCTCGTACGCGGCGCAGAACGCAGCCGTGTCGGCCAGCTCCGCGTCGATCGGCGCGACGAGCACGTCGTCGACATGCACGGGCGCGTCGACGGGCCACTGCCCGATCGCGGCGGCGACCGGCGGTGCCAGCAGGTCGAGTCGGGTCCGGGCGGGCTCGGTCTTCAGCGTCCCCATCACGGGTGCGATCCTCGCACCAGCGCAGGTCGGCCGCTCGCGGGAGGCCCCGAAGTCCAACGGTCGGGCTCAGGAGCCGGGTTCGACGGTCGGGCTCAGCAGCCGGGCTCAGAGCCGGGCTCGACGGTCGGGCTCAGCCGTTGGTGACGAACGGGTTCGCCCGGACGAACGACCGGTCGTCGGCGGCGGCGCTGCGCTCGTCGTGCAGCATCTGGGCGCGACGGACCTCCAGGTCCTCGCAGGCGTGCCGGACGGCGATCCGGATCACCCCGTAGAGGAAGACGAAACCGAAGACGTACAGCATGACGGTGGTGACGAAGACGAACATGGCGTCACCGTAGGCCGAACATGAACGGGGAAAGTTTTCACTTCCGGCCGGTTCCCCCGTACGAGTCGGTGAGGCGGTCCGCCCCCGGCGCGGATCACGGCCGCCGTGGCGTGGGCACCGTGGCGGGCCGTCAGGCCGCGCCGCCCCGTACGCGGGCCGGCAGTACCCGGCCGGCGAGCAGGGCGCCGACCGCGGCCAAGCCGGCCGCCAGCACCAGGGTCGCCGTGTAGCTGCCCGGGCCCGGGGCCGACCCGATCGCGAGCACCGCGCCGACCAGCGCCAGCACGGTCGCGGCGAACAGCGAGTCGCACAGTTGCAGGGAGGAGCTGTTGCGCCCCTGCTCGCCGGGGGCCGACAGCTCCAGGGTGAGCGTCGACAGCGACGGATAGAGCATCCCCATGCCGAACCCGGCGACGGCCCAGCCGAGCACCCCGACCGGCACCGCCACCTCCGGCCGCACCGCGAGGGCCACCACGGCGGTCCCGACGGCGACGCAGGCCAGCCCGGCACGGACCAGTGTCGCGGCCGAGCGGGGTGTGGGCGGCCAGCGTCGGCCGTCCTTCGGTGCGGAGCGGGGGGCAGGCAGCCGACCCTGGAGCCAGGACCCGGCCGCCCAGGAGAGCGCCCCGACGGTCAGCACCACGCCCGCGGCCGTCGGGGAGAGCCCGCGCTCCCGGGAGAGCATCAGCGGGATCACCACCTCCGCGCCGGCGAACGCGGCGGACGCCAGCCCGCGCAGCCCGACCACCGTCGGCAGGCCCCGGCCAGCCCGCAGGAAACCGGCCGGCAGCAGGCGCGGGGCGCAGCACAGCAGCCCGGCCAGGGCCGCCCCGACCAGGCCGACCGCGAGCACGCCGCGCTGCTGCCCCCCGTAGTGCAGCAGCGCGGCGCTCGCGCCCGCCCCGCAGGCCCAGCCGATCCGGGCCATCGCGCCCGCGGGCAGCCGGACCCCGACGGGCGGGTCGACGGTCCGCAGCCCGGGCTGGATCAGCAGCACCGCCGGGACCGTCAGCGCCGGCACCGCCAGGAAGACCCAGCGCCAACCGAGGTGTTCGACGACCAGCCCGGCCAGCGCCGGACCGACCAGCGACGGTACGACCCACGCCGCCGCGAAGGCGGCGAAGATCCGGCGGTGCAGCGCCTCCGGGTACACCCGTCCCACCACGACGTACAGCGCCACCGACAGCAGGCCCGAGCCGAACCCCTGGACCACCCGCCCGAGCACGAGCATGCCCATCGTCGACGCCGTCCCGGCGACGACCAGCCCGGCCACGAACCAGCCCACCCCGTGCCACACCGGCGGCCGGGGGCCCCGCACGTCGCACCAGATGCCGGAGACCACCATGGCGAGCACACCCGACGCGAACGCCCCGCCGAAGGCGAGCCCGTACAGCGCCAGCCCGTCGAGGCCACGCGCGACGGTGGGCATCGCGGTGCCGACCGCCAGCGCCTCGAAGGCCAGCAACGAGACCAGGGCCACCACGCCGACCGTCATGGCCCGCAGCCGCGGCGCGAACAGGTGCTCCGGCGCGGCCTGGGGCGCGACGGCGGAGGTCACCGGCGACCGGCCGTACGGGACACCCAGGCCGGACCCGGCCCGTGGACGTCCCGACGGGGGCGGTCGCCGCGGGGCCGCGGTTCCCGGCTCACGGTCTCGGACCTCAGCAGTTCGATCGGCATGCAACCAGCCTGCAACCTGAACCCGGATTGAGGTCAACTCCCAGAGGTGAACGGGGCTCGGCCGGACCGTCAGGCCGACTGCAGCGCGTCCCCGAGTCCCCTGGCCAGCCCGGAGAGGTGCTGGTCGGCGAGCAGGTGGCCGGCGGTGATGACCAGGGCCATCGGCCACTCGATGACCCCGACGGCGGCGAGCACCCCGAGCCCGGCGTAGTAGGCGACCTTGTCGGGCGGGGGCACGGCCACCTCACCCAGCACCGGCACCTCGACCCGACGGGAGTACGTCTTGATCATCTCGCGTGCGTCGCTGAGGTTTCGCGTGATCACGCTCATTCCGGCCTCCCCGATTCGTCCGCGCTGTCGACGACGTCGTCCGGGTTCCACCGCTGGTCGCGTACATGCCCCGCCGCCGGCGGAAAGTTCCCCACACAGGAGGCATAACGGACGCCCGCCCGGGAAGGCAGGCCGCCGGGACCGAGCGTGGGAGGCGAGATGGCGTACGGCGGGAGCAACGGCGGCAGCGGGGAGCCTGGCCGGCGACGCCCCGGCCGTACCGCTCGATGACCCTGCTGGGCCGGATGGCCGGCCGCCTGCTGCCGTCGGTGGCGGTGCCGCACCTGGCCGGTGAGGCGTCCCGGGCCGTCCCGCGCCTCCTCGGGGACGCGTCGCGTACCGCCGGCTCGGCCGCCACCCGGCTGGCCCACGCGGCGGGGCTGACCCGGCGCCGGGTGAGATCCCGGGACGGCCGGCACCACATCGAGGTGCACGGCGTCTGCCAGCAGGGCGGGGACCAGCTGGCGCGCCAGGTGGAGGCGGCGCTGGAACGGATGCCCGGCGTGGCGTGGGCCCGGGTGAACGCCCCCTCCGGCCGCGTGGTGGTGGCCGTCGAGCCGCCGGAGCCGAGGCTGCGCGACCTGATCGCCACCGTCGCCCGGGCCGAACAGGCCTGCGAGCACGAGCCGAACCCGGAGATCCCGCCCCCGCACCCGCCCGAGGAGGGACCGCGCACCCCGCGTACCCTCGGCGGGCTCGCCTCGGACGCGCTCGGCCTGACCATCTCCGCGGCGATGCGCATCCTGCCGTTGACCCCCGTGCCGGGGGAGGTGGCCGGGCTGCTCGGCGCCGTCGACCTGCACCCGAAGCTGCACGCCCTGGCCGACCGGGGGCTGCGCGCCGATCCCCGCGCCGACGTGCTGTTCCCCCTCGCCGAGGCGGTCGTGCAGGGGCTGACCGGCGGCTGGGCCGGGATCGTGCTGGACGGCGCGCAGCGCGTCGTGCAGTGGGGCGAGGCGCACGCCCAGCTCGCGGCCTGGACAAAGGCCGAGCCCCGGCTCACGGGCGACCCGGACCGGGCAGTGGCGCGCGCCCCGACGACCACCCGCGTGGTCCCGAAGCCGGACGGCCCGACCGAGCGGTACGCCACCCGGGTCCTCCCGGCGGGCGCGGCGGCCGGCGTGGCGGCGATCCCCGTGGTGGGCCCGAAACGGGCCGCCTCCGTGGCGCTGTCCAGCCTGCCCAAGGCCCCGGGCAGCGGCCGCGAGGGGTACGCCGCCCAGCTCGGCCGGATGCTCGCCAGGCGCGGCGTCGTCGCCATGGACCGCAGGGTGCTGCGGGAGCTGGACCGGATCGACACGGTGGTGCTGGACGCGGCGGTCCTCGGCTCCGAGCGGGGCGTGCTCGCCGACCTGGCCCCGCTGGCCGGGGCGGACACCGGGCAGGTGGCGGGCCGTGCCTTCGCGCTGTTCGACCCGGACGCCCCCGATCGGGTGCACCAGGCCGACGGGTGGCAGCTGGGCCCGCTGAACGAGATCGACGCCACCGACCCGGGCGACACCCCGGACAGCCGGCGGCTGCGCGAGGGCGACGGCCTGCTGCTCGGCCTCGCCGAGGACGACACCCTGGTCGCCCTGCTGCGGGTGGAGCCGGAGCCCGCCCCGGGGGTCGACGCCCTGCCAGCCGCCGCCCGGCGCGCTGGACTACGCCTGGTGGTGGCCGGCGACGACGACCGCCGGTACGGCTTCGCCGACGCCGTGCTGCCCGGCGGCCCCCGGCTCGCCCAGACCGTACGGCAGTTGCAGCGCCAGGGCGCCGTCGTGATGCTGCTCTCCGCCGACCGGGCGGCGCTCGGCGCGTCCGACTGCGGGTTGGGGCTGGCCGGCCCTGAGGACCTGCCGCCCTGGGGCGCGCACCTGCTCGTCGGCACCGACCTGCGGGTCCCCGCCCTGATCATCGAGGCCGCCGGGGTGGCCCGCCGGATGACCGCCCAGAACATCCGGCTGTCGATGGCCGGGACCGGCCTGGGGGCGCTCAACGCGTTCACCGCGCCCCCGCACCTGCTCCCCGGACGGACGCTGGCCGCGGTCAACGGGGCCGCCGCCCTGGCCTTCCTGCACGGGGTGTGGCGCGCCGGCCGGCTGCCCCACCACGCCGAGTCACCGGCGCCGGCGGTCACCGCGTGGCACCTGATGCCGGCCGACGCGGTGCTCCGCCGGCTCGGCTCCGACGCCGACGGGCTCGATTCGGTCGAGGCGGAACGCCGCCACGGCGGCGACACGGCGGTCGCGCCCGGATCGGCCGGCCTGCTCCGGGCGTTCGTCGACGAGCTGGCCAACCCGCTCACGCCGGTGCTCGCCGCCGGGGCGGTGCTCTCCGCGAGCTTCGGCTCCCTCGTCGACGCCGCCCTCGTCGGCGGGGTGGTGACCGGCTCGGCACTGATCGGGGCGGTGCACCAGCGCAACACCGAACGGTCGCTGGCCGAGCTGCTGTCCCGCTCGGCGGTCACCGCCCTGGTCCGCCGGGACGGGCGGGAGCGGACGGTGGCCGCCGAGGACCTGGTGCCGGGGGACGTGATCGTGCTCGGCCCCGGGGACGCCGTACCGGCGGACTGCCGCGTGCTCACCGCGGACGGGCTGGAGACGGACGAGTCGTCGCTGACCGGTGAGTCGCTGCCGGTGGGCAAGACCAGCGAGCCGGTGGTCGCCGCCGCGGTCGCCGACCGGCACTCCATGGTGTACGAGGGCACCACGATCGCCGCCGGACACGGCACCGCCGTGGTGGTCGCCACCGGCATCGAAACCGAGGCCGGCCGCAGCCTGGCCATGGCCCGGCAGGCGCCCCCGCGCGGCGGGGTGGAGGCCCGGCTCGGCAGGCTGACCAACGCCGCGATCCCACTGGCCGCCGGGTCGGCCGTGGCGGTGGCCGGAGCGGGCCTGCTGCGCGGCGTACCGCTGGCGGATACCGCGGCGACCGCCGCGAACCTGGCGGTGGCGTCCGTGCCGGAGGGGCTGCCGTTCCTGGTCAGCGCCGCCCAACTGGCGGCAGCCCGGCGGCTGGCCGAGCACGGCGCGCTGGTCCGCAACCCGCGCACCATCGAGGCGCTGGGGCGGGTGGACGTGCTCTGCTTCGACAAGACCGGCACGCTCACCGAGGGACAGCTCCGGCTCGCCGGCGTCGGTGATTCCACCGGCACCCGGTACGCCAGCCCGGAAGAGCTGGACGGGCCGCCACGGCTGACCCTCGCCGCGGCACTGCGCGCCACCCCCGAGGCGGACGACCCGGACGAGCTGCCGCAACAGACGGACCGGGCGGTCCGCCGGGGCGCCCTGGCCGCCGGGATCGACGAGCAGGTGGGCGCGGACGGGTGGCGGGCGGTGGGTGGCCTGCCGTTCGAGCCGTCCCGGGGCTACCACGCCACAACCGGGCGGCCCCGGAACGGGCTGCTGCTCAGCGTCAAGGGCGCGCCGGAGACGGTGGTTCCCCGCTGCGCCGCCCGGCGCGGGGTCGACGGCCGCGACGAGCCGCTGGACGACGCAAGCCGCGACGAGCTGCACCGGATGCTCGCCGACCGGGCGAGGGCCGGACACCGCATCCTGGCCGTCGCCGAGCGCCCCGTGAGCGGGGAGACGGTGGCCGACGACGAGGTCACCGGGCTGGTCTTCGTCGGCTTCCTGGCGCTCGCCGACGGCGTACGCGAGTCCGCCGCGCCCGCCGTCCGCCGGATCCGGCAGGCCGGCGTGCACACCATCATGATCACCGGTGACCACCCGGCGACGGCCGAGGCGATCGCCGCCACCATCAGCCCCGACGACGGCCAGCGGGTGGCCACCGCCACCGAACTGGACCGCCTCGACGACGACGCGCTCGCCGAGCGGCTGGCCCGTACCGACGTGGTGGCCCGCTGCACCCCCGCCCACAAGGTCCGGATCATCCAGGCGTTGCAGAAGGTCGGGCGCACGGTGGCCATGACCGGGGACGGGGCCAACGACGCCCCGGCGATCCGGCTGGCCGACGTCGGCATCGCCCTCGGCCAGCGGGGCACCCCGGCCGCCCGCGCCGCCGCCGACCTGGTGGTGACCGACGATCGGCTGGAGACCATCATCGCGACGCTCGTCGAGGGGCGGGCCATGTGGTCGTCGGTCCGGCACGCGCTGAGCATCCTGGTCGGCGGCAACCTCGGCGAGATCGCGTTCAGCGTGCTGAGCGCGGCCGCCACCGGCCGGTCCGCGCTCACCGGGCGGCAACTGCTCCTGGTCAACCTGCTCACCGACCTCGCCCCGGCGCTGGCCATCGCGATCCGGCCGCCCGCCTCCGACCACATGGACGACCTGCTGCGGGAGGGCCCGGACACCTCGCTCGGCGAGTCGCTCACCCGGGAGATCGGGCTGCGGGCGGCGTCCACCACGCTGGGCGCGACGGCGGGCTGGACCCTCGCCCGGTACACCGGCAGCCGGCCGCGCCGCGCCGGAACGATCGCGCTCGCCTCGCTCGTCGGCACCCAGCTGGGGCAGACCGTCCTGGCCGGCGGGACGAGCCCGGCCGTGCTCGCGTCCACGGCCGCGTCGCTCGGGGTGCTGGCCGCCGTGGTGCAGACACCCGGGGTGAGCCAGTTCTTCGGCTGCACCCCGCTCGGGCCCGTCGGCTGGGGCATCGCCACCGGGTCGGCGCTCGGCGCCACGTTCGCCAACGGCGCCCTCACCCGCCTCCTGGAGCGCCTGCCGCCGCCCGGCGGCAAGGAAGCGCCCGGCGGCAAGGAAGGGCCTCCTGCTCCTCCGGCACCTCCTGACCCGCCGCATGCGCCGGCTGATCCCGGGTAACGCCTCACCCCGACTACCCGGTGTTCCGCTCCCCGCTGGGCCACTTCCTCGCCGAGATCAGGCGGCGCGGGCTCGGCGACCGGGTGTGCGCCATCGCCCGGGGCGAAACGGTTCCCCTCGCCCCACCCGTGGTCGGCGACAGCGACCGCCTCACCCCGCCCACCGAGGTCCACGTCCGGCCCCACCCCTGACGCCTGTCCGGCACACGGTAGGTCGCGCGCCCCTGCCGTCAGGTGCGCGCGCCCGTCCGTGTCCCGCCGCCGTTGGAGCGTCGTCCGAAGATCGCCGCGGTCAGGAGCGTTCGGAGATCGCCTCGGTCAGGAGCGTTCGGAGATCGCCTCGGTCAGGAGCGTTCGGAGATCGCCTCGGTCAGGAGCGTTCGGAGATCGCCTCGGTCAGGAGCGTTCGGAGATCGCCTCGATCAGGTCACCCACCGGCCGCTCCGGCAGTGACCGGGCCACGTCGGCGACGGCCACGATCCCGACCAGCTCGTGCCCGTCGATCACCGGCAGCCGGCGTACCTTGTGCTCGCCCATGGTGCGCAGGATCTCCGCGGCGTCGTCGTCCGCGCCGATGGTCACCGCCTCGCCCTGGGCCAGCTCGCCCGCCGTCACGCGCGCCGGGTCCCGGCCCTCGGCCAGCACCTTCACCACGATGTCACGGTCGGTCAGCATGCCCTTGAGCCGGTCGTCGTCGCCGCAGATCGGGAGCGAGCCGACCCCCAGCCGGGCCATCTGCCGGGCGGCGGTCCGCAGGTCGTCCTGTTCGCGTACGCAGGCCACGTCGCTCGTCATGATGTCGCGCGCGGTCGGCATTGGCATCACACCTCACTTTCGGGGGTTTGTTGCCGTTCCTCCTACCCCGACCCCGGCTTCCCATGCGCGCCCCGGCCCGCCCGGCGCCCGCCGGCCAGCGCTCCGGCCGGCCGGCTTGGTCCGGCCGGCCGGCGTCAGCCCTCGTGCGGTGCCGCCCCGACCCTGCGTCGTCAGCCCTCGTGCCAGGTGGCGGCCGCCCGGCCCAGCCGGTCGTTGACCGCCCGCCCCACCCCGACGTCCGGTACCCGCTCGGCCACGATCTCGGTCACCCCGGCCGCGTCCAGCCGGTGCAGGGCGTCGAACAGCCGGGCCGCGGCCACCGTCAGGTCGCCCTCCGGCGAGAGCACCTCGACCGCCGCCCAGGCACCGCCCACCGGCCGCTCCCGGAAGGCCAGCACGCCCCGTCGGCCGCCGTCGCCGGCCGCCGACTCCGCCTTCTCGACCACCCGCAGCGGGGTACGCGGGGCGTAGTGCGCCGCCAGCGTGCCGGGTGCCACCGGCTGGCCCGAACTGCCCGGCCGTACGGCCACCGGACCGACCGCCTCGACCAGGGCCTCCACCGGCAGCGCGCCCAGCCGGAGCACCACCGGCTGCCCCTCCCTGGCGTCGACGATCGTCGACTCGATGCCACACCGGGTCGGCCCGCCGTCGAGCACCACGTCGACCGCCGCACCCAGCCCGGCCACCACGTGCTCGGCACGGGTGGGACTCAACTGACCGAACCGGTTGGCGCTGGGCGCCGCCACCGGCACCCCGGCCGCGGCGATCAGCGCCCGCGCGGACGGCTCGTCCGGCACCCGCACGGCCATCGTCTCCAGCCCCGACGTGACGATGTGCGGGATCGCGGCGGGACGGTCCACGATCAGCGTCAGCGGCCCCGGCCAGAACCGCGCGGCCAACTCGGCGACCGCCGGAGGCACCGCCCCCACCAGGGAAGCCAGGTCGGCCGCGTCGGCCAGATGCGTGATCAACGGGTCGAAGCTCGGCCGCTGCTTCGCCGCGAAGATCCGGGCCGCCGCGTGGGCATCCAGGGCATTGGCGCCCAGCCCGTAGACGGTCTCGGTGGGAAACGCGACGAGCCCTCCCGCGCGCAGGACGGAGGCGGCTTCGGCGATACCGCCGTCGACGGGCAGGACGCGCGGGGTTCCGGTGGTGCTCACGCCCCGACGCTAACGTGCCGCGCCGGGGGCCGCGCCGGGGGCCGCCGCGTCCGCCGGGCAGCGCAGCAGGTGGACGGCCGCTGCGGCTGCCGCGTCGGTGGTTATCGACCTCCGTATCACGGCACGTTCACCCCGACGGCCGTCGGTGCGCATCCCTCCGCCGGCCCATGGCGCTGCCCGCTGGATACCGACCGCGCCGAAGAACTCCGCTCGACGTAGCCAGACGGCGTTGTCGGGGCGGAGCCGTATCGTTCCAGTGTGGACCTTGCGGAGCGGTCAAGGCGGGCGGCGGCATCGCTGGAGCGCTACCTGGCGCCGCTGGAGTTCACCAACTGGTCCGCCGCACGGGTTACGGCCGAGCTGACCCGGCGGGTCGTGGCTTGGGGTGTGGAGCACGGGTGGCGGGTCCGACGCGAGGTGCCCAGCATCGCCGACCTACCCGGTCCGCACCCCGACCGGCCGGGCTACCTCGACGTAGTGTGTCAGCGGCTCGACGGCCCACCGATCGCCATCGAGATCGACCGCACCGACAGACCGCCGCACCACGGGAAGGGTTGACCGCCGACACCCGGCGCTGTCGAATCGAGTTGACAACGCCATGCCGGTGCTGCCGCCCCTGGATCGCGGCGGTGGCGCCGGATCTGCGAGGGCAAGGAGCCCGCATGACATCCATCCACAGCCGTTCCCGTCACCGTGGTGCCATCCTGATGGCCGTCTTGGCTATGGCGGCTACGGCCGTCGTGGTGAGCCCGGCCCCCGCCCAGGCCGCCCTCGGCGACCTGCTCTGCCCGGACTCCGCGGGCTATGTGTTGTTTGAGCCGCCGCTCCGGCCCGGCGTCACCTCGACCGTTACCTCCCATGTCTCCACCAACAGCCCCACGCCCTGTCTTTCGCCCAACGGCAGCCACCCGGAGCTGGACTGGTACGACGAGGTGATGAACGGCACCGCCACGGTGAGCGGCGTCGGCGGTGGCGGCATCTGTAGTCTGCTGTTCACTCTCACCGGCACCGGACGTATCACCTGGTCCGACGGCACCACCAGCGACGACGAGATCACCCTCCAGACCGACCCCGCCAACCCCGCGACCCTGGGCGGCAGCGCCATCATCACCAGCGGCACCCTGCAGGGCGACACCGTCACCCTCGTCGCGGGCGTCGTCACTCCCAACGTCGACTGCGCCACCGCGGGGCTGTCCCGCCTGAACTTCGATCAGGCCATCAACACCTTCTCCTGATGGCGTTCACCGCCTGGAACCAGGTCACCGGCCTGGCCACAGCGGCCTGAGCACAACACCGGCGCACAGTCCCACCAGCACCCAGCACCCAGCACACTCCAACTCCCCCGAGTCCCAACACGTTGACAACGCCGACACCGCCCCCTGCCTGGCCTTCGGGCCGGGCAGGGGGCGGCTTCGTCATGCCCGCTTGTCGTCGGCCTGACGGGTCAGATCCTCAGCGGACCCCGCGTGCGCGGCCGTGCCGGGCGCTGTGCCGGGCTGGCCGACGTCGTGTGTCCGGCGGGCCGTCGACCCGTCTCTGCGGCCGGGCCAACGGGGCGGGGGTCCGAGGTCAGATGTCGTCGGCCGGGATGGGGTGGACCATGTCGGCGGGGATTACCGACGGGGCCAGGTGCGGCTCGGCGGTAAGGTAGTAGGCGCCGTAATCCAGCGCGGCCCAGACCGCGTGAGCGCGTCCGACGTCGCCCTTGACCATCCAACAACGGCGGCAACATCGGCCAAAAATGCTGGTGGAGCCCAGGGGACGGGACTTGAACCCCTAATGCCGAATGCCACCGATAGATCATCCTGAATCGGACAGATCCGGCCCCTGGGCAGGGCGGCGGCCTTCATCGCCTCTCAACGTTTTACAGGCGTTTCCGGGCTCAGTTGTGCCGGATCTGCGCCCGATGATCTTGCAGCAGCATCGATGACTGCGATCAAGTACTACTGCTGCGGTCGCTCCTGGGGGCAGAGTTCGGCCCGGACATGCGTCCCGCACCACGGCGGTAGCTCGGCCGACCAGACACGCCACCCACCGGCATCCCGCCGCATCTCCCACCGTCACGGGTGCGCTGTGCCGGCCATCGCGTTGGGTCCGTCCCACCAGACTCCCGCGTACCTGCGCGACGACCAGGGCGCGATGCTCCGCGCTTCTCGGCCGTGATCCCGCCGACCGTTTCCACCTTCGAGGGGCGGGCGCCCGGTGTTCTGGCTTGACAGCCGGACGCGACGAAGAGCCGGGCCGATTGGGTATGAGCTCTGCGAATTTCCGTGAACTCAGCACCGGATACACCCGTATCTGATGTTGAAGAGGTGTTGCGCGCGTGTCAGGCGCAACTGATCCACAGCAAGGTCCCAGTACATCACCGAGTGTGAAGGATGGAACCACATGAAGCGAATGCGCACATTCCTAGCTACCGCGCTTACCGTCGGCCTAGCGGGTCTGCTTGCCCCTCTCCTCAGCCCGTCTCCGGCAAACGCTGCCCGGTCGGACTGCACGACGACGGTATTCTGCCTCTGGAGCGACATCAATTTCAGCGGACCCGTTCTCTACATCCACGGCCCCTCCAGCAACCTCTCGTACATAGGCGCTAACGACAAAATCAGCTCTGCCTACAACCGCTCGAGCGCAACCTGGTGCCTTTACGAGCACGCAAATTACGGTGGCCGGCGCTTGGTGTTCCCGCCGAACTCGCAGATCCATGACTTCCGCAACTACGGCTGGAACGACATCGCCAGCAGCGTCAAGCTGTGCTGACCCAGCGCGACGCGGACCAGGAGCGCTAGCAGCCGCCCTGGTGGACCAAGATCGACGCTAGGTTGTGCCCTGGTTGTGCCGGATGATCTTTTCTGGGCGTTCTTACAGCTCACAGCGGGTCGGTTCCGGCCAATCAGGGATTGCACGTACTAATGCGGCACGTGGAATGAGGATCATTCAAAATCGGGCAGACCCGGCGTCTGACCAGGTCAGCGCCCCTCAACGCCTCTCGACGTTTTACACGGGTTTTCGGTCTCAGTTGTGCCGGATCTGTGCCCGACGATCATGGCTGCGCATCGAGGGACGCCACTCTACGGCTTCCACACGATAGATCGACTAAGTCGGCTCCCGTGCCACGGACCCCACCCACGACGGACACCGCCACAACGACGCACGCCGGGCACCAGAGCCATCTCCGCCGTGAGTCCCACACACCGTGGAGCGGGCGGGAGTTCAGGTGTCAAACGCTCCTCAGTTTGACACCTGGGCTCGCGCCTGCTCGGCTCCGCCTGGGACTCACGGTGGAGATGGCGACCAGCGCAACCACCCACGGCCGCAAGCTCCGTACGGTCCTCCGGCCATCTCTGTCGAAGATCCCTGCCCGGAGGGCAAAACAGCACTTGCCCGTCCTAGCGTGCGCCCGCAGACCACCGAGCGGTAGACGTTGGCCGGGCTGACCTGGACGCGGGCGCGCTGACCGATCGTCGATGCCGGCCGCGGCTTGGCCGTCGCTGCTGCTGTCTCTGGTGATCACATGTCGCGCCGTGTGCGCCGGGGCGTGACCGGCCGCCAGGCCGCACGCGCGCCCCGGCGCGACACGGCGGCGGGCCGCTTGCGGCCCGCCCTTGAATCCCCGTAGCTGGGATGATGAGTTGCCTGAGGCACACGCTAACGCTCTTTCCTGGCTGGAATCGGTGTCAGTGCGCGTCAGTGAGTTGGAGAATCATGACACGGTGCGAAAAGTTCTCGATGGGATTTGCGTCAGGCTCGACGGGAAACCCGCTGCCGCGAGTACCGTTCGCAGGAAAAGGGCAATCTTCTACAACGCTCTCGGATATGCCGTCGCGGTGGGACGTCTGGAAGCTAATCCCATCGACCGGATGCAGTGGACCGCGCCCGAGGTCGCTTCTTCCGTTGACCGGCGGGTGGTCGCAAATCCGGTGCAGGTTGCCGCGATTCTGGAGGCAGTGACGGCGCTTGGTGATCGCGCTGACCGGATGAAGGCTTTCTTCGGCTGCCTCTACTACGCCGGTACCCGTCCCTCTGAGGCTGCGGGCCTGCGGCGGCATGACTGTCAGTTGCCAGGCCGCTGCCTCGACTGCGGTGAGCGCCTGGCGGACGTGACCGTTTCCGGGATCGGGCCATGCCAACACGAGAAGATCGAATACGGCTGGGGTCGAATCACTCTCGCAGAGACCGCGCCCCGGGCCGGTACGGCGTGGACCGATGACGGCCAACCTCACGAGCGGCGGGGACTCAAGCACCGGGCACGAACCGACACGCGCCCAGTACCGATCCCGCCCCGGCTGGTCGAACTGCTGGCCGCGCATGTGCGGAGTCACGGCGTCGCTGCGGACGGCCGATTCTTCCGGGGCCTGCACGGCGGGCCGTTGTCGGAGTCGGTCTATGACCGGTGGTGGAAGCTCGCGAGGAAGAAGGCGTTCACTCCGGCTCAGGTTGCCTCGCCTCTGGCCCGTCGTCCCTACGACCTGCGGCACGCGGCGGCCTCGCTCTGGCTGAACGCTGGCGTTACGGCTACCGAGGTCGCTCGACGGCTGGGCCACAGCGTGGCGGTGCTGTTGCGGGTTTACGCCAACTGCATCGACGGGGAAGAGGGCGGGGCCAACGACCGCATCGGCAACGCGCTCGGCTGAGCTGTTCCCTCTACGGGAACACCACGGGAACATCAGCCGGCTACCGTCCATGATCGACGCAAAGATGCTGGTCAGTGGCGGTGTAGCCCCTCCGATCGGGCGTCGCCTGTAAATCCGTCGCGAAAGCTACAGAGGTTCGAATCCTCTACCCGCCACCAGGGAACGGCAAGGCCCTTGACCTGCGGAAACGCAGATCAGGGGCCTTCGTCGTCTCCGGCTGTTCTTGACCATCGTTACCCCTGATCGACCGGGTGATCGGGCACGCATCGGGCACGCTGCATCAAAGGATCGTGATGGCAGAACTTCCCCACCCAGACGAGCTTCCTGAGGACGACCAGCAGGAAGAGGCACGGCGACCGCAGGAGGTGACTTCGCCTCCAGAGTCCAAATCCCCCTCGATGGAGGCGGCGTCTTCCACGGCGAACTTCGCCCGGGCGGTGGATGTGGCGAGCCTGGGGCGGTCGATGGAGGCGGCGTTCTCCACGATGAACTTCGCCCGGGCGGTGGATGTGGCGAGCCTGGGGCGGTCGATGGAGGCGGCGTTCTCCACGATGAACTTCGCCCGGGCGGTGGATGTGGCGAGCCTGGGGCGGTCGATGGAGGCGGCGTTCTCCACGGCGAACTTCGCCCGGGCGGTGGATGTGGCGAGCCTGGGGCGGTCGATGGAGGCGGCGCTAGCAGCGCTGGAGGGGATATCGTTCCCGGCTGGCTTGGAGCCCGCGGACGTGCTCCGTCAGGAGTCGGCTGAACTGATATCCGACCCGGCGGGCTGGCTCACGGATATCGCAGACGCGGCCCGCAGCGGCGTCGAGAGCGCCAAGGATGCCCTCTTCCTAGTCCAGTACCTCTTCGGGTGCTTCCTGCTCTTTGCTCGACGGCTCGACCCTTCTGCCAAGACGATCGAGCGGTTTGGGCCAATCATTGCGCTCTCCGTCCTGCTCGTAGTGGCGGTCGGCGTGGTCGAGGCGAAGGATCCCAAACTGATCGAGAAGATCAACGACCGGTTAAGCACGCCCCTGGGCCTCCTGGGTGTGTTCCTCGGCGTTGTGGGCGGTACCCAGGCGGTGAGTCGTGCGAAGAGGCACAAGCCGAGTAAGCCGCGACGCGGCAGCAGCAAGCCCCGGAGAAAGGTGATAAGGCGCTATCTGCGGCGGCATCTCTGAGGAGGGCCGGGGTTCGGGGCGGAGCCCCGAGGTCTTCCGTTCTTGTGGCTCGTAAGCGCGGCCGGCCGGCCCGGCCGATGCCGGCCGGAGGTCGCCAGCAGGCCGGGGCCGGGCCGGCGCGGCCCGCTTTGCGGGCCGCCTTGATCCTTAAGAGGCCAATTCGGCAGCGCAATCGCCAGCCCAGTGTGCGAACGGCGGCCCGCTTGTGTCCGTCGTCGTCGCTCAACCGCGCCGTTGGAAAGCCGCGTAGGCCAGCCAGTTCAACAATTCTTCGCGCCGGTGCCGGCGCACGTGTGGCAGCCGGCGAAAGTCCTCCACGGAAACGTCGAGCCGGTCATACCGGATCTCCCGGTCACTGCCGCCGACCAGCGCACTGGAGGCGGGGATCGCCACCACGGTGCAGATCCAGCACGGTGACGGCGACATTTCGGGGAGCTGCGGGAACAGCAGGTACTCCAGGTCCTGCTCGACCAGGACACCCCTGGCACACCGGCTGAAGCCGCTCGCGGCGGCGGTCTGGACCAGCTCCTGGAAACGCGTGGCGGTGACAGTGCGGACGGTGGCCGGCACGGGCCACCCCCACCAGGAGCGCACGGTCCGCATGTCGCGCAGGCGATCGAACACCAGGGCCTCGGCCTAGTCCCGCAGGTCCTGGGCAGCGCGAACGATGAGTCTTCGGGCGTCTTCTCCGGTGGTGGCTTCGTTCCAGAGTCGTTCGATGGCCTTGGCGTAGGCGGCGGCTTCGTCGTCGCGGTGGGTGGTTTCGCCGACGAAGGTTTCCACGATGGCGACGTCGTCGTACATCTGGAAGGAGTTCTGCGGCGTGGTGGCGAGCGGGACGCCGAGGGGCAGGATGCCGAAGCGGATGTTCGGCACGCCGACCACGGTTTGCAGGCGGTCGAGCTGCCCGCGCATGACTTCGGGCGAGGGTAGTAGCCACCGCAGCACGGGCTCGGCTAGCAGGAACTCGAATCGCTTGCTGGTGTCGTACAGGAGCTGCTGGCGCTGCATCCGGGTGGCCACGGCGGCGTCCACGTCGGCGATGTCGAGGTTGTGCAGCTCGACCATCTCGGTGAAGACGCGACGGGCGTACTCGGCGGTCTGGAGCAGGCCCGGCACGTACACCGTCTCGAAGTGCCGGATCAGGCGCGATTCGGCGACAAGTTGGTTGTAGCTGTCCTGCACCGCGGCTTGGCCCTGGCGCATCCGGCGACGCCAGTCGCGGTGCACGGCCTGGACCTCGCCGAGCATCCGCAGTAGTTCCTGAGCGGCGGTGTCGTCGGCCCCGCAGGCGCGCGCCCACGCGTGGATGTCGGCGGGGGCTGGCATCTGGCGGCCGTTCTCCAGTCGAGAGACCTTCGACGGTGCCCAGCCGTTCGCCTCGGCGAGCTGCTTGCCGGACAGGCCGGCCTGCGTGCGCAGGGCACGCAGGCGATCGGCCAGTCCTTCGGGCTGGGTCAGCCACTCTTCGATCGGGTTCACGGGATGACTCCCTCGGGCTAGGCGGCTGCGCTCCGCACGTCGGTCGGAGCGGCGTAGTGGACTGCCAGGTCCCGCCACGCACACGCCTGCACCACGGTCGCCGGATCGGTCACCAGCTCGTTGCTGATCCGGTGGCCCACCTCATCAAACCGCATCAGGATGAGTCGGCTGGAGTCGAGTAGCCACCAGTCGACGTTGCCGGCTGCGGGCAGCAAACCGATCTCGTGTGCCCTCGCCCGGGTGAGGTAGTGGATCGTCTCGCCGGCTTCGACGTTCCACCGGCCGATCCAGCGTTCCCACCGCTGGTAGTCGGTCGGCGGATCCTCGTGTACCCGCACGCGCTCGATCCGCTTGCCCTGCTGCGTCAACTCGGTGATCTGCTCGAACCAGGCGGCAAGCCCGGGAACCTCGGTCGGGGGCTCCGGGTCGCCGGCCAGGAACTTCGCCACCGTGTCGTGCTCGCTGGGCTCCAGGTACGCCGGCTGGAGCTCCAGCCGGAACGCGGTGTGCGCGAACGTGCGGAGCTGCTCGGCGAACTCGTCGTCGGTGAGCGGTGTCCCCATCCTCAGCCCATCTCGCGCAGCCGGTCGAGCACGTTCGCCGGGACGAAGACGCCGTCCTCGTCGTCGGCGAGCTGGCGCAACTGCGCGCGAGTCGCGTCATCCAGCTTGATGCCCTGGACGACGTAGCCGCCTTCGGTCTTGTACAGCGCCGGGCATCCGCCGCCGCCAGAGACCACGTCCTTCCACAGGAACTCCAGGTTCCGCATCCTCAAACCCCTTCCTGCCGCGCCCCGTGACGCGCGTATCCCGATGCTGCACTGCCGTGCATCTTCACGCAATCGCCCCGGGCTGCAGAACAGGGCAACCGGGGCGATCTGGTGCGGGTAGCGGAACCTGGCAACCCCAGGTCTGAAGCAATTGCACGCAATTGCTTGACGATGCGCGAGGGGGTGAGCATCATCGAAGTGCGCCGGAAGTCCGGTGCAACGGAGGTCAGGGCCGGGGAGTCCGGTCGACTCAACTACCTGTCGGACCGGTTGCGGTAGCCGCGCGGACAAGTTGGCTCGGCGATACCCGACCCGTCTGCGTCGGACGGTGCGCCGTGCCTTCATCCGGGCCGGTGGCCGGCTGCATTCCCCCCGTGGCTGGCCACCGGCCCCCGCCTACCTGTGGAGGTGCGATGTCTGGCTCTCATCGTCGGCGCGGCTGGTTCTCGTCCTGGTGGTCCCGAAGGCGTCCGTAGACCCGGGCTGCCAGCAGCAATGCAGTGCCGGTTCGACGCCTGACGAACTCTGCTGCGCCGACGTACTGGTGGTCTGCCGCGCCGACGCGGGAGCTGCCCGCGATGCGGTACGCGCCGCTGATGACGCTGGCGCAGTCCTACCGGGGCAATGGTGGGCGGTGGCAGCGATGACGCGAACGACCAAGCCAGCTGAGATCACGGGTCACCCCGATTGGTGCGCCCCGGATCGCTGCGGCCACCTCGTGCCACCGCTGATGACGCACATGGCCCGCCGCCATCGCGGCCCGATCTACCGGTTCGGCGACACCCGGACGAGCGGCACGGTCATCATCTACCTCATCGGCGCCGACGCTCAGGCGCCCCTGATCGCGGTTCACGCGACGTGCCGGGGCGGGAACGCCTGGGCCGAGCTGTCCATGTCGCAGGCCGCTCAACTGGTCGAGCGGCTGCGCGCCCTGCTGTTGCAAGCCGGCGGCGAACAGGGGGCCGACGATGACTGAGGGCGAGGCCATGGCCGAAAGCAGGCACGCGGCGTCAACTGTGCCGGCCTGTTGCCCGACATGGTGCCGGGGCTGCGGACCGAACGACCCGATGCATCGCGGCTTCATGGCCACCATCGGGCGGGAGCGGACCGGCTGGATCAGCGTTCAACTGCTCGTCGACCGGTTCGCGCGCCGGGACCTGGCCGTCAAGATCGACGCCACCCGGTACGGCGCAACCCAAGCCGTGCTCCTGTCGGAAGCGCAACTGACCCGGCTCATTGAGGAACTGACGCAGGCACGGCAGGTAATGCGAGCGCTGGCCACTTGGCGCGGACGGACGGGAGAGAAGCCGTGACCGCCAACAACCGTCGGGGCATGGCCACCCCTCGTACCGCCGGCCCACGTCGTACCTGCTCGCCGCGACCAGGGATAACGGTGCCCGCGGTGCCGGAGCGGCCCGCCGGTGGGACCACCTGGCAGACGTTGGAACGTCTAGGGGGTACGGTGACCGGTGTGCATGGCCGGGACTGGCGCCCACGCTACCTGCAACTCGCGGAGGAGTTGCGGGCGAAAATCATGAGCGGCGAGCTGGCCCCCGGCACGCTTATGCCCAGCGAGACCGAGTTGGCCGAGACGTCCGGCCTGTCCCGCACCAGCGTGCGCAACGCGATCCGGCAGCTTCGAGAATGGGGCCTGGTCCGGGCCGAGCAGGGGCGCGGCACCTACGTGCGGGCACCCCGCCAGCGGGTACGCCGTCGCAACACCGAGCGGTACCAGTGGGAGAAGGATCGGGTCCTGCTCGACGAGGCTGAGCGGTTGAAGACCGGCGCCATCGAGCACGACACCGGCCTGACCGTCGACGACCTCAAGTTCCACGCCGAGTACACCCGCGTCGACGCGGACGAGGAGATGGCGACGGCCTTGCAGGTCGAGCCGGGTACGCCGCTGCTGCGTCGGGTCTACTGGACGTCCTCCCGCCACGAGAACGCGCCGCTGACGCTGTCGTACTCCTACCTGCCGTACGACCTGGTGGCCGCGAACCCGGACCTGCTCGACGAGAGCAAGGAACCATGGCCCGGCGGCACGCAGCACCAGCTCTACACGCTGGGCATCGAGCTGGACCGGATCGACGACGTGGTTCGGGCCCGGCCGCCGTCACCTGATGAGGCCGAGCTGCTGGACATCGACCCGGGCGTCTCCGTGCTCACCGTGCGGAAGACCTCGGTCGACACCACAGGTCGCGTCGTCGAGGTCGCCGACGCCGTGATGCCGGGTGACCGCACAGAGCTTGTGTACTCCCACAAACTCCAACGGTGGAAAACTTGACGCAGATCGTCTCAGTCATCACGCCAGTCCACGCGCCCAGCATCGAGCACCTTGCTGGCGCTTACGCCTCATTGCTCAAGCAGGAGATGCCCGACGGGTGGGACTGGCAGTGGCTCGTCCAGGAGGACGGGCAGACCGGCGCCCTGGTCGACGCGCTGCCCGATGATCCCCGGATCAGTCTCGGCACCGGCCGTCCCGGTGGGCCTGGTGTGGCTCGCACCTTGGCGTTGTCCCGGGTGTCCGGGGAACTCATCAAGGTCCTGGACGCCGACGACCAGTTGACCCCTGACGCGCTCGCCCGGGACATTGCCGCGTTCACCGCGCATCCGCAGATCGGCTGGACTACCTCGCGGGTACTCGACCTGCTGCCCGACGGGTCAACCGCTGGCTGGGACAAGGACCCGGCCGGCGGGGTCATCGCCCGCGGCGCCGTCCTGTCGTTCTGGCAGGCGAACGACTACCGCGCATCGGTGCACCCGGCGACGCTATGCCTGCGGAGGGATCTCGTCTTCGCCCTGGGCGGCTGGATGGCCCTGCCCGCCTCCGAGGACACCGGCCTCCTACTCGCCGCCAACGCGGTCAGCGAGGGTTACTTCACGCGGGAGTACGGCCTGCTCTACCGGAAGTGGCCCGGTCAGGTCACCAGCCAGGCCGCGCATCGGGAACCGGCCGAGTATCAGGCGCGAATGAGGATCATCGAGGCCAGAGCCAACACGCTGGCCTCGATGCTCCCGAGCGGCCTGCCGCTTGGAGCTACGGCGTAGCCTCGTGCCCCGGCATCCCGTGGGTACGCCGCCGTTGTTTCATCTCCGCTTCGTAGATGTGCCGCCGGCCGCCGGCTAGCTTCTCCCGCGCGTCCCGCTCGACCTCCTGGAACGCGGCGTAGTAGCCGTCGTCGAACTCCTCCACGATCTGGAAGGTCCACCGGCCGGGTAGCACGTTGCGCCCCAACAACTCGTACTCGACTCGGTCGGCCACCTCGTCGTGCCCGGCCTCGCGGAGCAGCTTCACCACCCGGTCGAGGGTGAGATCCGCGCCGCCGACGAGCTGGTGCGCCGAGTACAGATGACCTCGTACCCGGTGGATCGTCTCCAGGGCCTTGCTCAGTTCGCCCAGTGCTTCGACTGCGGTGTCATCGACGCCCTCCGGCCGAGAGTGCTCGCCGTCTACCGACCTGCCATCGCGTGCCATAGCCGGCAAGTACCCATTGGATGGCGATCCAAGGCGACAGCGTGACGGGGCCATCTGTCATCTCGGGTACGGCGAGGTCTGTAGCCGGACCGAGCTGCAGCCTCGGCTGCGGAATTGGGCGGTATAGACGTAGCCGATCTGGCCAGCGCCGCCGGGGTCGGGAGCCCAGAGGTCGGCTGGTGGGATGCCGTTGAGCGTGCGGAGGCTTGGTCGACCTCCTGCCTTCAGTAACGCCCCATCGCCTCCGGTTGTCGGCCAGGCGACCAGCCCTGATGATTGGCTACCTCGACACCGAAGCCAGCGACCGAGAAGGCCAGATTACCCGATTGAGCGGTCCGAGGCGGTGCCTCACTGGCATTATCATCGATCTTGCAGGTGCTCACTGAACCCGCCGACATTTAGCTATCACCCGTCTTGTGGACGGCCGGGGCAATGCGTGACTCCAGGGTATGCCGGCTCTTCGAACTTAAGCGGGGTTGAGGTGTCCGCGGTGGCGTCGCGTGGTGGTGGTGCGGGTGCGTAGGCGTTGGTTTTCGGGGTTTCGGAAGCCGTAGGCGTCGCGGGCGATGGTTTTGATAACC